>JBFFMO010000124.1:0-8485 GCA_041554035.1 Allomicrovenator sp.
GGAAATAGCTCGAATTTAGACCCTCTGCCGGTGCATCAAGACGAGTCAGTGCGGCGCCTGAGTTGAAGAGGGGGTCAAAGCCCAACATGCGTTGACGATCGGTGGCGCTCTCTGCGCTTGAGCCAATGGCGGTGCGGAAAGAGCCATCGCGAACGATGGTGTGCGATTTTAAGGTTTTTGCGTCCACGATCTGTGGACGTTTTTCGCGCTCAAGGTTTCGAAGCGTGATTCGGTCTCCCTCAGCGACGCCTTCGATCGTGGCAAAATGGGTGTATACGGCGGAGTTGACCGAGGTCGCTAGCCATTCCAGATGGACGGTGCCGTCGAAGGTCCACGTGTCTGTTGTTGCGTCCCATTTGCGTTCTGGACGGCCGATCAGGGCCGGTCCCATCAACGGAAGAATCACAGCCTCAGGGACACCGCCCTGAGTCGAGCGATGACCGATATCGAGCAAGCCAGCGCCGCCTGAATTTGGCGCACCGGCACGAACTGCGGGCTCGATCCCGGCAAGGATGGGCGAAAGGATTCCGCCAAGCGAAGCTCCCCACGCGTAATACGGTTGCTCTCCCCCAAGGTCGACGATGCCGTCGCCATTGAAGTCTCCGGCGATTTCGCCTTTGCCGTCTTGATTGGCATCGAAGCCGGCGACAAGGTCGCGGCGTGCTTTCACGAAGGGGTCGTTTTCATCGACCTTGTCAGGGAAGCGTTTCACGCCATCCCACGAACGCATCATGCGAATCAGTTGCATGTGATCGACGACACTCTGGCGCACGATATCGCGTGTATGGAAGATGTCCGCGGTCCAGAAGTCTCCACCGCTGTCCGGCCGACCGTCGTTATTGAGGTCGCGTGCGCGGTTATGGGCGATGGAAGAAAAAAGATTCGTCAAATTCGCACGATCAAGGAGATTGCTGATCGTGTCGTCGATGATGAAGTCGGACGGCAGAATCAGGCCATGACCGGCTGCGTCCAGACCGCATGAAGCCAGACCGAGCCGAGCGTTTGCGCTGGCAAAACCAAGGAATTCAGCGCGTGAGGAACCGTAGCCGTGTCCGTAGAGCACGACTGGGAATGGGGGTTTGCGACCCTCGGTCGTTTTGGGGATGGCGCACCAGAAAGTCAATTCATCCACTCCGACCGTGGCTCTGCCCTCGTTGAGGTCGATATCAAACGACTCATCGTCGTCGAATTGGTTGATATTATTGGCGATCTCTTCGGGAGTTCCGCGATGACCGTCTTGATCGAGCAAGAAATACGGCGTGCGCATGGACCCTGAGACCAAATAATCGACGTATTTGTAGGAATCGAGAAACTCGGTTTTTCCCTGGTCGGACAGACCATCGGCAAGGATATCGAAGATGAACTGAAGGACGATCGTTGGAAGAACGGTCACGAGGTCGGATTCCCCTGGAGTCGAGCGTCCCTTGATCTTGTGAATCATGGTCATCACGGGCGGGAATTGTTCGTCGAGCGATGCCAGTGGTCCGTGGCCGTACATGCCGGCGCGGATCGCCTCGAGCTCGATCGTCGAGCTTTGAGTCGTGAATGACCATGCAAAGCGGACGTCTCGCAGGTTCTCGTCAAATCGTGCTGGGAGGTTTTTGGGCAGAATCACTTTGAGGGCGCTCAAATCATCGGTTTGGCGCGTGTGATTCACGTATTTAAACGGCGAGTTGATCGCTTTTCCGTCTTCATCCACCAGCGCTGAGGTCAGGACGACCGCATAACGTGTGGCCGGCCGAAGGGCGTCCACGGGGTGGATGATGAGGGTATTGGTCTCACGTTCGTAGAAATCGAGCAGTTGACGCCATTCGAGCGGATCAGCGCCAGGCGTCAGGGTATTGGGAGCGTCCCAAACGTCGTCATCGTCGGTGTCTTCTTCGGGATCGAGGATGCCGTTTCCGTTGGAATCGACCTCTTGAACGGATTCAAAGAGGAAATTCGAACCATTACGACGGGTGTCGAAATCGAAGTACTTGGTCGGGTCCTTCATCGTGGCCGGGAAATTTCCCGAGCCCATGTCCAAGAACGTGAACTTTCCGTACTCGTTGCTTTTCGGGTCAATATTGACCAGATACACGGCATCGTCCGAATAGTCGGGGGCCGGACTGACATGTCGATCGAGGATATTCTGCAGGTCGAGAAGCTTATTGAATTGAACGGTTATCGGCGCATAGGTGCCAAATCCGTCAAGGCGGTTGGCTTTTGCGCGGATGGTTTGCTCAAGCTTGGTCGCGCCAAGCAGGGACACGTTGAGTCGTTTGCCGGTAGGGCTTGTCGGATCGACGATCGTGGCGACATCATTGGGGAACGGGATCTCGGCCAGAGGCTTGGCGTCGAGGTCGAAGATGAGTTCTGCCCCGCCATTATGGACGGTCAAAGCGAGGCCTTTCGGTTCGCCATTATCTTCGAGACAACCGGCCAATACGAGGGCGGCTGAAAGGGTAATCGGAAGTAAATATCGCATGGAAAAGTCCCTCACCAGGATAGCGCGACGCGGCCGCGAACAAGGTTTTGTGCTCCATCGCTGACGCCTGCGGCGTCATCGAAAGCGGCACCCGGGAACAGGATCCCGTACTCGGCTTTCAACTCCAGCGTCAGATCCGAGATGATCTTCTTGCGATATCGGGCTGAAACGTCGACTTCGAATCCAAGCTGTCGTGAGGCATTTTCGCGGCCGTTGATGCCCGAGAGCACGCCGCCATTTGCGAACGAGGAGTAAGGGTCAGCCATGGGAACGGCCGACCATGCCCACAACGCCCCAACACCTGTGAGCAGACCTTCGGGGTCGCCAAGTTGGAGTTGTGGATTGAGGTAAATCGCATTTTCGATTGCGCCCTCATTCACCAGACCGTACACGCCGCGAGGGGCTTGACCCGAACGCTCAGGATCCGTGGCTCTGGCGTACGATTCGCGAGTTGCAGCGGGAATATACTGGTCAAACATGACCAGACCGACTTTGTAATTTGGATCGAAGCGGAAACGGTAGAGCGTATCGTCGTCCGAGTTGCTGTCGCCCGAGGCGTAGCCAGCCAAGACGCGGAAAGCGGCATGAGCCGGGTTCCAGCGAATCATCATGTCGCCTGCGGCTCCAAGGCCCAGAAGCTTGGTTTTGTCCTGACCGTCTTGGGTGTAGGCACGGGTGCTTTCGCCGGTGAGCAACACAGCTTCGGCGCCCATGCTGACCAGGAAGTCCGATTCGGTCACAAAGGATTTCCGTCCCGAGATGTCGATCGCCACGACATCAAGTGTGTTGTCGGGTTCGATGCCGGTGATCTCGCGATCTTCCTGGCTTCGCACGGCCGTATAAACCCCAAGGAATGTGGAGTTATCAGGATTTCTGGGGTCGGCGTCGCGGTAGAATAACGAACCCACAAATTGGATGGCGCGGTCGCCTTCCAAAAAGCTGGCGTTATCGTCGCGGTAAACAAAATCTCCACCCAGGGCGAGGTAGACGTTCTTGAGGACCCGTGAGGATGCAAAGGCGGCGAAGGGCTTGGTGGCCAGAAGCAGGCGCAAACCTCGGTCAGCGCCGAATTTCTGGTTGAAGAGCATGTTTTCGTCTTCGACGCCGTCGTTGGCGACGATGCCGAGGCCAAAGTTGCTCTTTTGCAGTCCCAATCGAAGCTGTGCAATCGACGCATTCCACGTGATGAAAAGCTCGTAGGGATCGATCAAAGCATCGGTGATGTCGTTTTCCGGCACCGTTCCTGTGATCACTTGCTCGGGCAGGTCTGGGCTCTTGTCGCCGGTCAGACGACCGGTCACCCCCTGGAGCTCCACATCGAACCGAAAGTTCCCGTAGGTGACATCGGCGTCCAATCGCAAGCGCTGGTAGAGCGCAGCTTGGGTGGTCGGATCCCCATCAAAATTGGATTCGTCGGCGTTATGCCCCCAGACCCGGTACTCAAAACCGAGTCCAAAGGGACTGGCTTCCGCGGCGGGTTCACTGGATGTGGAGGTGTCCTGGCCCAAAGCAAGGCTTGGGAGGCCGAAAACAGCGGCGCAGAGCGCGGCGCATGCGATACGTGACTTCATGGTCGGTCCGTGTCGAAAAAGCAGATGCCCGAGTTGTCGGGCAAAATGCAACCTGTAGAACGTTCGGCGGCACTATTGCTCACAAACCTTATGGTTGCAAGGCGTTGTGAACGCAGTGTTGTCGGGTGCGCGCTCGGGTGCCAAGGACGGGGATTTTCTGGGATGGGTACGCGGGATTTAGAGGACTTCGAGCACGCCTCTGGCGATGCGAATCTTGTCGGTATCTGGCGCTCGTTTGATCCAGCCTCGGGCCTCTTCGAGTTCGCCGATTTCAATCGCCGAGAGCGTCAGGATTTCCCACATTTTGGTCTGGGTCTTCTTGGACATCGTGTCACCATCACCACGTGCTTGATGGCAAAGACGGTACGCCTCACGAAACTCGCCGGCCTCGAACGCCCGCTCGGCGTCGGCCACAAGTTCTTTCACAAAATCGGACTCGCGTTTCACGCGGGGACGCGGATCCGCGCTTGCTCCGGCTTTGAGCCCGTTAAGATTGTCCATGACGATGAACGCCACTAAAATCGCACCAATGTACCAACCGCGCGTCAATGCGAGGATTCCCAGCGGAACGCTGACCCCAATGCTGACTTTTAGCGCCCATTGAAGCGCCGTGTCGGAGTCTTTGAACCTGCGCAAGAGCAGGTGAAAGAGCTTTCCGCCGTCCAGGGGATAAATCGGGAGCACCAGATTGAGTCCGCCCCACACGAGGCTGATCCAGGTAAAATACGTTGCGAAATCAAACGCAACACTGGGCAAAGGTACAAAGGTCATCAATGCCAAAGACCCAAGTCCTGCGACGATTTGCGCCAACGGACCCGAGAACACGATGAACGCATCCTGACCATCTGTTGCGGCAGGTTGATGGAAACAGAGTCCACCAAAGCCGTGCAAGAGGATCGACGGGCTGAGCTTGTAGTGTTTTGCCACGAGCGCGTGACCCATTTCGTGGATGATGAGTGAGACGAGCAGGGTCATCGCAAAGATCAATCCCACATAAACGCCAGCCAACATCACGTTGAGTCCAACGATGAAGAGGAAGCCGGCCGATAATGAGATGTCGACGCCGAAGAGACTGCCGATCTTCCAACCGGATGTTTCAAAAAAGTTCATTTCCGGCTCCGGCTCAATTGCATTCCAACCCATTCGGGATCGCCGGGAACGCCCGTGGCTTTCTTGCGGACTTTGATTTCCGCGTGGGTCACTTCTGGATAGGTTTCAAAAACGGTGTCTACGATGCGCTCTCCCATGGTCTCGATAAGGTCGACGGAAGGGCCGTTTCCAACCAAGAGGATGCACTCGGCCAGGCCGCGATAGTCGAGCGTGCTTGTGATCGAATCTTGCCCGCCGAAATCGATTTCAACGCTCAAGTCGACACAAAAAAGACGGCCGTCACGGCGCTCTTCTTCATAGACTCCGTGGCGGCCGGTAAATGACAGCCCTTCAATAAAAACCTTCAAAAGGGCTCCGTTATGAAGCCTCAGCTTCGCCGTCGTCGTTCTTCATGTGGCAGCTCTTGTACTTCTTGCCACTTCCACAAGGACACGGATCGTTGCGGCCGATCTTAGGCAGCTCGCGCTTGACCGACTCGGGTTCCGGCTCGGGCTCAGGTGCGGGTTTATTCGCATTGAGGAAGATCTGTTTAGGGACCTGAGGCTGGGGCGGCGGAGCCAATGCGGCAGCCGATTGCACCTGGAATTGAGAGACGAACTTCACGACGTTGGTCTTGATGTTCATGAGCAGGTCGAGGAAGAAGTTGTAGCCTTCTTTCTTGTACTCCTGCTTCGGATCTTTCTGCGCGTAACCGCGCATGCCGATGCCGTCTCGAAGCTGTTCCATGGCCTGCAGATGCTGGCGCCAATAGCGGTCGATAGCTTTGAGGTATTGAGTCTGGATTTGCTCTTCGAAAAGGCTCATCCCGGTGACTGGTTCCTCGTCGTCGCTGTCCCAGTCTCCACCGTCAGATGAAGCGGCCTTTCGTGCCTCGCGCTCGGCGTTGATACGTTCCGCGACGGCGTCGAGCATTTCGATCTTGGACTTGAAGAGTTCTTCAATTCGGGTCCAGACAATCCGTTCGATCTCGTCTCGGCCGAGGCCAGGTTTGATCTCGAAGTCGATGCCGAAAATCTCCTTGAGGCCAAAGAGCAACCCAGGGATATCCCAATCTTCGGCACGAATGGCCTTCGCGGCGTAGATGTTGATGGTCGAGAGCGCGATTTCTTCGAAGAGGTCGAGCGCCATGCCGTGAAGGGTGCGTCCATCGACGTCTTTGCCTTTCAGAACGTTGATGCGCAGGCCGTAAACGGTTTTTCGCTGCATATCCATGACGTCGTCGTATTCAAGGACGTTCTTACGGATGTCGAAGTTTCGGCCTTCGACTTTTTTCTGCGCGTTTTCGAGGCTTCTCGACACCATCGGGTGTTCGATCGGAACCCCATCTTCCATCTTCAGCGTGTCCATCACCCGTGCGATTCTCTCGCCGCCGAAGAGGCGAAGGAGGTCGTCTTCAAGGGACAGATAAAAGCGCGAACGGCCTGCGTCGCCTTGACGGCCGGCACGACCACGAAGCTGGTTATCGATACGTCGAGACTCATGACGCTCGGTGCCGATGATGTAGAGACCACCGGCTTCAAGCACCTGCTTGCGTTCTTTGGCGCACTGAATGCGATGTCGCGCCAGGGCTTCTTTGTATTCAGGGGTGTAGTAGGCCGAGCGCTGTTCTTCACCAATCGCTGTGATCGGGATTTCCTGCGCGCCCACCTCGGCTTCGGCGAGTCCTTCGGGATTTCCGCCAAGCAGAATATCCGTACCGCGACCGGCCATATTCGTGGCGATGGTGACGGATGCGAATCGGCCAGCCTGAGCCACGATGCCCGCTTCCATCCCGTGGTGTTTAGCGTTCAAGATGTGGTGTTCCACACCTTTCTTGAGCAGCACCTGAGAGATCGCTTCTGATTTTTCGACCGAAGTCGTACCGACCAGAACCGGCTGCCCGTGTTTGTTGGCATCAATGATCGTGTCCACGATCGCCTGAAACTTCTCACGGTAGCTGCGGTAAACAACGTCTTCTTCATCCAAACGCGAGATCGGGCGATTCGTAGGAATCACCATCGTTTCGAGCTTGTAGATGCTGTGGAATTCTTCGGCCTCGGTCTCGGCCGTACCCGTCATGCCCGCGAGTTTGTTGAACATTCGGAAGAAGTTCTGGAACGTCACGGTCGCAAGCGTCTGGTTTTCGTCCTGGATTCGAACGCCTTCTTTGGCTTCGATCGCCTGATGGAGTCCATCCGACCAGCGACGGCCCGGCATCGGTCGACCTGTGAATTCATCGACGATGATGACTTCGTTGTCGCGAACGATGTAGCGGTCATCGCGTTTGTAGAGCGCATGAGCCTGAAGTGCTTTGACCACGGCGTGGACGATTTCGATATTTGCGGGCTCGTAAAGGTTGCCCACGTCCATCGTCTTTTCGATCTTCTCGACGCCGATATCGGTCAACGAAACGGACCGGTGTTCCTCGTCGACAAGGTAGTCTTCGTCGCGCTTGAGGAAGGGGACAAATTTGTTGACTTCAAAAGGGCGGTCGGTCGAAAGACCCGCAGCGCCGCTGATGATCAGTGGGGTGCGAGCTTCATCGATAAGAATAGAGTCAACTTCGTCGACAATCGCGTAATTCAGCGAGCGCTGAACCATTTCATCGAGCGTGAACTTCATATTATCGCGCAGATAATCGAAGCCGAACTCGTTATTCGTTCCGTAAGTGATGTCTGAGCCGTACGCGTCGCGTCGCTCATACTCGCTCATGTCTCCAACGATCGTTCCGACACTCAAACCAAGATAACGATAGATGTTGCCCATCCATTCGGCATCTCGTTTGGCCAGATAATCATTGACGGTGACCAGACACGCGCCTTTTCCGGAGAGTGCATTCAGATAGAGGGGGCAGGTTGCGACGAGCGTCTTACCTTCACCCGTCTTCATTTCTGCGATTTTGCCCTGATGAAGGACCATGCCGCCGATCATCTGCACGTCGTAATGACGCATTCCCAGCGTCCGCCGGCTGGCTTCGCGAACGGTCGCGAACGCTTCATGCAAGATATCATCGAGCTTTGCGCCGTTATCAAGTTTGGTCTTGAATTTGACGGTCTGCGCCTTCAGCTCCTCTTCGCTCATCTTTTCGAAGAGCGGCTCAAGTGAGTTGATGTGGTCGATGTCTGGCCGAATCCGAGAGAGATAGCGGTCATTAGAGGAGCCGAAGATCTTCTGAACAATTTTCAACATGGCTGGTTTTCTCTCGCGCGACGGGCGCTGAACGTGCTTTTTCGGGGCGATTTTCGCCGGACGAACCCATCTTAGGCACCTAACGCTAATCGTCAACCGATGCAACGGGCGAGGCGCCTGAGCTATGAAAAAATAGCAAGGAAACTTTTCCCCAATGTTTTCCACAGCC
>JBFFMO010000125.1:0-8482 GCA_041554035.1 Allomicrovenator sp.
AGACGTCGTTCAGGTTTGGATTTTCGCAGTCATAAACGGCGGACGCCTGTCCCGCTGAATTGACGCGATAAATCACCGTTTCTTGCGAAGCCTTGCCGTGGATTAAAAACGAACCATCAAAAAGCAGCTGACTGGCATGAACATCAGCAACGACGCCGCCTTCGGGCCATGTGTCGCCGTCGCTTATCGACCATTGGACTTGGTCGTTTTTGTCCAAAAGGGCGACAAAACCAACACTCTGGCCATTTTTGGAGGCGAGCCCTTGGGTCAAGAGCGCGCCAGAGTCCGCCAGACCGACCACTTCGGCCGATTCCATGACCAGCCCGCCAGAGATGATGTCCCCCGTGACGAGGGCAGCTGTGGGTTCCGTGGACGATGCTGCCAAGGCAGCGGTGCCCCAAAGCAAAAATAATGTCGCGATAAAAAATCGCATCCCGCCTCCCTGTTTCCGAGTGTGGCTGCGGCAGGATACCAGCCTTGGGGCATGGGAGCGAGCGGATTAGCCGATGGCTTCGCTTCCCTGATCGCCGGTGCGGATTTGAATGCAATCCACCAGATCGACGACAAATATTTTTCCGTCGCCAATATTGCCTGTCCTGGCGCCCTCGATAATGGCGTCGATCGTGCGCTGCACAAAATCGTCGTTCACGCCGATTTCCAGGCGGACTTTTTTGAGCAAATTAACTTCGGTGACGGCGCCTCGGTAGGTCTCCTGAAAACCCATTTGTTGGCCGCAACCAAGGGCATTGGTCACCGATAATTTGAAAATTTCGGCCTGGAAAAGGGCCTGTTTAACCTGCGGCAGCCGCTCGGGCTGAATATATGCAATCACGAGTTTCATGTTCAGCCTCTTAGGTATTTGTGAAGATTTGGAAGCCTGAATAAGCCTCCATGCCGTGTTCGTCGATGTCTAACCCTCGCAATTCCTCGGATTCCGAGACCCTGAGGCCCATCACTTTTCGAATCACATGGAAAAGAGCAAAGCTTGATGAAAAACAAAACACTCCAGTCGCGGCGACGCCTACGAGCTGGGTCACGAACGAAAAATCCGGGGCAAAAATGCCCACGGCGAGTGTGCCCCAGACGCCTGAAACGAGGTGGACTGAAACGGCACCGACGGGATCGTCCAAACGCAATCGGTCGAGTCCAATCACGCTAAGCACCACAAGGATTCCGGCGACGCCGCCGATGATGACGGCCGAACCGGGCGAAACCACATCCGCCCCAGCCGTGACACCGACCAGGCCGGCTAAGGCGCCGTTCAGCACCATTGAAAGGTCGGGTTTTTTCTGGATTGCGGTCGAAACAAACATGGCTGTGATGACGCCCGCAGCTCCCGCCAGGCTGGTGGTCACCATGACCAACGAGGTCACTGCGGGGTCAGCCGAAAGCACCGACCCGCCGTTGAAGCCGTACCAACCAAACCACAACAAGAACACGCCGATGGTCGCCAGTGGAAGGCTATGCCCCATGATAGGCCGAATGGTGTCTCCGACGTAGTTTCCGATACGCGGCCCAAGAACGATGATTCCGGCGAGTGCACCCCACCCGCCCACGGAATGCACGATCGTCGAACCGGCGAAGTCATGGAATCCGCTCTCCGCCAGCCATCCTGCGCCCCATTGCCACATTCCGACGATCGGATAGACGGTTGAAACGTAGATTGTGGCAAAAATTAGAAAGCTGTTGAGTTTGATGCGTTCGGCCACGGCGCCCGAAATAATCGTGGCCGCGGTCGCCGCGAACATGCCCTGAAACAGAAAGTCGGTCCAATAGGTGTAGCCGGGATTATAGGCGGCGGTCAGGCCAAGGGCGTCGGTGCCGATGCCAAATCCGGCGAATCCAAAGTAGGCCCCTTTGTAGGCTTCACCTGGATACATCAATCCAAAACCCACGGCTGCGTAGGAGAGCAACCCAATGGCCACAACCGACACATTCTTGAACAAAATATTTACGGTATTCTTGGCGCGCGTCAGGCCGGCCTCGAGCGTGGCGAAACCCAGATGCATCATGAACACCAGAAGCGTGGCGACCATCATCCAGACGTTATTGATGACAAACATCACGTCTTGTTGGGTGTCGGCGCTTTCTACGGCGCTAGCCGAGAGGGGAAAAAGCAGGAGCAGTGCGAGTGGAACGAGGAATCGAAGTCTGTGTTGGCGGCTGCGAATCATATTTTGAACCTTCTTGGTGGCAATAATGACGCAAGGCGTCATCGCGTCAAACCTACATAAACAACGACTTATCTTCCAGAAAAAAATCTATCCTTTCAAAATCCTGAAGCAGGTCCGATATTTAGCTCGGCCCACATTCCAAGGATGTCGCCGTGAACGATCCAGACCTGAAATCGACGATGTTTGTGCTCGCGCTGCATCGCGTGACTTTGCCTCCAGAAGCCGCCACCGAAGCGATTGGGCGAGTGCTGGGGTTGGGGGCCTATGAGGCGCGGTTGAAGGCGAACGTGGCGGCTCCGGGGCCTGTCGTTGCGGCGACTTCGGCCGATGAAGAGACACTGGAGATCTATGCAGAAACGTTGAGCGGCATGGGTGTGCCGGCGTTTGTGATCGGGAATGCATCGGGGGTGCAGCCGTTCGTGGCGCGGCGTATCGCATTTGGGGCCAGGGCGTGTGTCGTCGAATCGCGGGACGGTGGGCGGGTGGAAGTCCCGTACTCAGGCGTCGACCTTTGCCTTCGGGGCATCGGCATGACCGACTTCGAAACCACGCAAACCGAGACTTCACGCAAGCTGTCACTGGGTCGAGCGGTTTTAAGCAGTGGTCTGTTGATCACCAAAAAAGTCGAAACAGTGAAGTCGCAAACCACGAGCAAACGAAGCGGTTTTTTGCTGGTTCAACTTGGGCCAGACCAGATCGTTGCACTCGACGAGGAAGCGCTGCAATACGACGGATTGGGCGACGACATGAAAGCGACGCGGTCCTTGAATTTCGGCTTCGTCTGCCAACGGATCAAAGCCGCATGCCCAGACGCCATTCATGACGAACAACTGATCAACCGGGCACGGCAGGTCCAAATGCTGGGGCCGAAACTCAGCCCTGAATCAAACCTGGACCTGCTGACAAACCTGCTCACCAAAAGCCTACGGTCTTGAACCTGCCTCTCATGGGCAAAGTCGGGATTTTCGCCCAAGAGTCGCAGCCAGGTTGGAGCCTGGCGCACCAATCACAGGCAAAAAAAGACCCCATTCAATCGATCGATTGACGGGGTCAAAAAGGCAAGCGGATGACTGCGACTTATTTCGTGGCAGCCCAGCTTCGGATTTCGCCACGAAACCACTCGTCGGCCGCGTCGGTCCATTTGAAGTTCTCGCGGATATACTTGACCGAGTCTTTCTCGATGTCGGTGTAGCTGTCGCCATCTTTAACAGCGTCAAGCAATTGGCCTGCATCAGCCTTTGAAAGTCGACCGTCGCCTGCGCCAGCGGTAAGTTTCTCGGCCAACTCAAGGAGTTCGCGATCGTATTTCTTGCCGTCGATTTCTTTGTAGTACGAAGCCATGATTATCTCCTAACGATGGTTCATTTTGTAAAGCACGAGCACGAACTTAGTCGGTTTTTCGCCAATTTCCAGCGACAAAAATGCGCAATTTCGATGGCGAGGCATCTGCACCGATCTCCATGTCTGTGCATCACAGTGCAGGCCGGATTGCCGGCTTAACGATAGACGCCTTAGCCCTGGCCCTTCTTCGATGCGACAACTTATTGAAGTTCTGGTATCAAGTTCGGCGAACTGGATGCCCGACTTCAACGAGAGGGCGCCACAATTATTTGGAGTATGGATGCGATCGACGAAAATTCATTCCGCGGCAGTGCTGGTGGCATTTTTGGCCATCGGCTGTGGCGAAGACAGCGGAAAAGAAACCGCCATCATCATAGATATCAATAATGGCAGTGATGCCGGCACCAATAACGGCACAGATGCAGATACCAAGACCGATACCAGTGAGTCTGGCTGCGCGTCGAACGACGATTGCGCCACCGACCCCGCTGGCCCCGTCTGCATCATCGCATCGGGCCTTTGCTCGACGCCAGCAGCTGGCGCCTTGATCGGATCGGGAGACGGTTCGGCGGCATCGGTCACCTTCACCGAGATCTTTCGCCCTACCAACGCGATTGAAGCCCCCGACCTTGCATTCCACCCTACCCGCAACGAACTCTGGGTGTTGAATCGTCGTTTTGAAGTCGAAGGCGTTTGTGGATCGGCCGGTTTCAATGCCCGCTGTGCATCGCTTGGCGGCATCACCACCATCATCTTCAATCCCGGTGAAGCCACCCAGCGCGTTCAATACCTTGAAGACGAAAACTCATGGCATTTCATGCGTCGTCCGCCGGCATTGGCGATGGGCGCCAACGACACCTTCGCGACCTGCGGAGAAGCGTTCACCGGCAACTACGAAGACGACCCGACCATGTATATCGGTCCGTCATTATGGTCGTCAGACCTTGCCATTTACGCCCAACCTTCGGGCGGAAACGGCTCCCATTTGGACATGCTTCACGAGACCCCATGGTGCATGGGAATCGCCCACGAGCGCGATAACGTCTACTGGATGTTCAACGGTAACGCGGGTTCGATCGACCGCGTCGACTTCCACGCTGACCACGGTCCTGGCGCAGATAACCACGACGACGGCGAAGTTCACCGTTACGTGAAAGGCGCACTCCTCCGCGTTCCAGGCGTCCCAAGTCATATGATTTTTGACGGAGTCAAAGATCTCTACGTCGTCGACACGGGCAACTCGCGCGTCGTCAAACTCGACACCACGACGGGCACCGCTGGTGGTCAGATTTCGCCCATCTACGAACAGCTTGCCGCATCGGGCCTGATGAATGGCGCGACTCTGACGGACGTCGTTGCGCCAGGCAGCCTTGTCGCGCCAAGCGGCATCGTGCTGCACGACGACATCCTTTACGTGTCAGATAACGCGACGAGCACATTCCACGCGTTCGACCTTGAAGGCAACGAATTGCGCACCCTGCAGACCGACCTTCCAGCCAAATCATTGGCGGGATTCAAAGTCGGTCCAGACGGAAAAATCTGGTTCGGGGACATGCTCACGGGCGCCGTCTACCGCATCGACTCCAAGTAGTCGATTGACTACATATCTGCCCCGTGACAACTTTTGAGACCGTTCCAATAATTTTTTGGGCGGTCTCTTTTTTTTGGATGAACAAATGCGAATTTTTCTAGTTTTGATTTCTTTGAGTTTTCTTGGATTGGGTTGCGGCGACGATAGCGACGGGGATAAGGCCGCCAGCGAAAATAATGGCACCACCAATAACGCCGTGACGGCGTTTGAATGCCTAACCCTGACCTGTGCCGCCGGAGACTACTGTCATTACCAAAAATATGGCGCCGGAACTCAAGAAGCGCATTCAGCAGAATGCAATCCTCTGCCAGCAGGCTGCGCCGATTGTGACTGTGTAGAAACCGACGTGCGCGCGTCCTACGATGGCGCGAACAATTGCGATGGTTTGGTCTCGTGTTCGCAGTCGAACGCCGAAATCACGTTTGTTTGCACGAACCCGGCCTTGGGCTTCTGAGCGGCCCTAGCGACGCGTGCCTCGTCCGAGCCATGCGGGCATCTCCACCCGAATCGGCCCTTTAAATTCACGCACCAATTCCGCCTCGATATGGCGCGCGATGGGTTCAAAATCATCGGTTCCCATCTTGTGTTCCAAGAGCACAATCGGCGCAAAAGTTTTGCGCATTCCACTCCACATTGTCGAGATATCAGGGACTTCGATGGCATGTGCCGTCGGAATCACTTCGATGTCGGAAAAACCCGCAGCATCCATCTCGGCCCGGATTTCGTCGGCCGACGTCAGCGGCGCTGGCCCGCTTTGCGGCATTTCCGGAATCGCCCCGCCCAGAGCCTCAAATACCGCTGCGAAGACGCGAATTTTGTCCATCGGCTGCCAAGTCGAGATCACGGCAGCCCCACCGAGCTTCAAGGTTCGGCGCATCTCCGAAAAACCCAGCGCTCGGTCCGGAAAGAAGATCAATCCGAACATCGAAAACGCAGCGTCAAACGTCTCGTTTTCAAAGGGCAGCGCCTGGCCATCCGCTTGCTGGGCAAAGATATTGGTCAGTCCCGCAGCGTCTTTGCGGCGCTCAAGTTCCGCCAGCATGTCGGGTGAAAAGTCGATGGCATCCACGCGAGTCACAATTTTTGCAGCTTCGAGCGACAGCGAGCCCGGTCCTGCCGCGACGTCCAGGACCCGGTTATCTGGGTCGAAGACCACCAGCCCCAGCGCGTCTTTGGCGTAAAGAACAAAGTGGTCCACGCTCTCGATAGCGTAATTCTTGGAAACCAAATTCCAGGGCAGTGGGGTCGACAGCATCTTGAGTCCGCCTGATAAGGTGCGATATGAGTACACATGAAATTGTTGCCATATTTCGCTTACATCTTGAAAGCGAAGAGTTGACGGCCTCGCGGAGTTCGTCCTATTTTTCGGCGCTAATCTAGTAAAACGACTCTGAAGGAGTATTCGATGGCTGTTGAAAAAAAATGGTTGAAACGACTTACACGAACGGCTGCCTCTGCATTGGCGCTGGCAGTGGTAGCGCCCGCACAATCAGTGGTCGCACAAGACGGCGTTGCACAAGCTGCCACAGCTGACGATTACGATGCTGACACCAAAACGATCTTCGCAACCTTTCCAGACCTCGACGCCAAGGCGACGATTCAGCGACTCGCCGAGTTTCAGAAAGACCCCAAGAAAGCCGCAGCACTCAAGGCCGTGAGCGATTTGCTCGCGCAGCCTGGTGTCAAGGCAAAGGACCTCGACACGCTGGTGCTGCCCTTGGTCGAAGGCCGCAAAATCGACGATGTCGACGTGAGTTTGGCCGCCATCATGCGCGACCATTATTTTGCCTACGTCCTGACCGACCCACGCAATGTGAATGCATTGACGGCCGCGTTGGAAAAACGCGACGACACACTCACGGAAGCCGCTTACGGCCAAACGACCCCGCGGCGCGCTTCGACCTACCGCGCCAAGCTCACACGTCGATAATCCCTTTTGTTTTCCCAAAAAATTTCACGAGCCCGAATGGTCGCACGCCTCGTGCGCGACGGTCGATTGCGCGACCCGCGCTTGATCCTGGCCTTCCTGCGCGTGCGACGTCATTTATTTGTGCCTGAATCGATTGCGCACCAAGCGTATGACGCAGACGCGCTGGAAGTCATGGACGGCCAAACCATCACTTGCCCGGGTTACGTGGCGCAAATGACGGCGCTCTTGGAAGTCGGCCCGGGCTCGCGGGTGCTCGATATTGGCACCGGCACGGGATACCAAGCCGCAATTCTATCGGCGCTTGGCTGCAAGGTCGTCAGCATCGAGATTCGCAAGAGCCTGCACGAGTTCGGGCGAGCCAATTTGCGACGCGCGGGCTTCGACAACGTCGTCTTGATTCACGGCGATGGGGCTTTTGGCGCCCCGGACTACGGCCCTTTCGACGCCATCGTTTTGGCCTGTGCGCCAGAGGAGCTGCCAAAAGGCCTTCTGGACCAATTGGTGATGGGAGGTCGAATGGTTGGCCCGGAAGGTCATACCGACGCCTTACAGACGCTTGTCCGGCTCACCAAGACTCAGGCAGGGCACGACACCGAACGAATTCGCGGCGCATGGTTCGTCCCCATGGAAACCAGTTCAATTGCCGATCTTTGAGGTTGGAATGACCTTGGATTTTGGCACCACTGGGCGTTCGATTCCTGACTCGCTCAAGAGTTTTCACGGATTCGGAGCCGGCGTGGCTCGAAGAACCCAGACGAGGCGGGGTGGAATCCGAGCCGGTTTCGTCATGAATCGGGCGTCAAAGCTTGCGAAACGCCAAATCCACCGCTAGGTTGCTGCCCTCCTCTTGGTGGTACGACCAAAATGACGAAATTTCATATCCTCCCGCTTCTCTTTTTGAGCTTAGGCGCTTGCGCTGAAACCGAGTCAGACCGCATTCAGGCTGAAGATTCGGTTGATATCTGCGAACAAGCCGCGCTGCATCGCCAAGAGTGTGTGGGTGATTACGTCACTCCGCCTGAATGTGACGCGTCGGCCGAATTTGCCGCACAAGAGTTGCTGAACACGCCCTGCGAAGATTTTTCGGGTCTAAGCGCCAACGGCAAAGCCGACGGCGCGCTTTGCGATTGGTTTGGAACCGGCTGCACACCTGACGAACCGATATTTGCTGGCCCTGCCTGTGCCAGCGATGCCGATTGTGCGACAGGATTCTGCGTTGAAAAGCACTGTTTCCAAGGTGTGGCGTCTGACGAATTCGCGCAGATGCTCGACCAGCAGACGCAGACCGTCGAACAAGTCGGCAGCACCACTCAACTGCTGATCCATAATGCCGAAACCCGGCAATTGCGCCACGATCTTGCCAGCCAGGCCGCCACTTCGCTTCATTTTTCTGCGTTCATCATTCAAGACGATGAAAGCGGACACGAAATGATTACGGACTTTGTC
>JBFFMO010000126.1:0-8417 GCA_041554035.1 Allomicrovenator sp.
CGTTGTTTCTTCTGATGTTCCTTTTTCCACGGTGTCTCCCAGCTTGTTTTCTAGGAACTGAGCTGCGAACCAACCCGGAAAAGGTCTCAAAATACCGGAGGCGGGACTTGAACCCGCACGACCGCAAAGTCAACGGATTTTGAATCCGCCGCGTCTACCGATTCCGCCACTCCGGCGCGGAAATGGGAAGCTACTCGACTTCCCAAAATCCATCAAGTCACTTTGTCCATCTTCCGACATATAGCCGTGTCTCGGGGTGAGGCCGCCCCGAATCAACAAGGAAAACACTTGAAAAACGAACGGATTCCACGCACGCAACGGGAATATCCATCGCGGCTTCGAATTCCACTTCATCACCCAAACCGTCGGCTGTGTATTGGACCAGCGCATCGTCGCCGTCGATCCTCAATACAAAGTCGTATATTTCCTGAGCTTTACATGCCGCATCGGTCACTTCCTCACTCGCACGGATGATGCGGGCGTCACCAAGTTCTTCGGGTCCAATGGCCGTCGAATCACCAAGATCATGGGCACTGAGGCTCACAAAAAGATTTCGTCGTTCGTCTCCAAGCCAACGCTCGGCCAGATTTCGGGCGATCCGTGCCTCATGACGGTGAAACGCCAGGCGACCTTGAAGTCCGGGTTCGGCCTCAAGATCAACGCCACCCATCGCCGGCACGTCGTTGAATTCGCGCGGCGTCAAACGGGCGGGGCCTGGCAGCCGTGGGCCAGAATCGTAGGCGCCCAACGCGCCAGCACCAGCCACAAGGCATGCGTCGGCTCCTAACGCCAAAAGCGTTCCAGCTCCGGCCACGTCAGACGCCACGATCACGTCCACTCGTTCGTAGACCGCGCGCAGAGCACGGATCGTGTAATCGGCAAACGAGGCACAGCCCCCCTGCCCTGACACAAAAAGCGTCACGGCCGGCTTTCGCTGGGATGCGATGGCGCATCGCTGCGCAACTCGAGCCGTCGAACGACTTGGGTCAAGGCCATGAGTTTCAGCGACCGCCCACGCGACCGCGATGACATCTGTCCCCAACGTCTTTTCAAGACGAGTGAGGGCGCGCTGGCGAGATTTCTCCAATTTAGTGCTCCCAAACAGGTGAGGTAAACCCGGAGCCCGTGGTCGTCACCAGCTTTTGAACTTCGCCGTCACCGGTCATCAACCAAATGCGATCGCCTTTTCCGCCACGATCGGACGTAAAGACCACGTATCGCCCGTCCGGACTGAAACTCGGATCTTGGTTATTGCCCTGATCCTGCGTGAGTCGCTCAACCGTGCCTTCCGTGGTCACCGTGAAGATGTCAAAGCGCGCGCGTTCGTCACGGGCGGTGAATGCGATCGAGTCCCCTTTAGGCGACCAATCTGGAGAGGTGTTGTACGTCCCTTGAAACGTGAGCCGCTTTTGGTCACTTCCATCCGCATTCATCAGGTAAATCTGCGGTCCACCTGATCGGCTGGAGACAAACGCGATCTTTGAGCAATCGGGACTCCAAGTTGGACTCGTGTCGATCGCCCAGTGGTCGGTCAACCGCTTCACAACTCCGCCCTTTTTGGGGTCAATCAAGTAGATGTCGGCGTTTTCCCCGCCCATCGACAATGTGAGCGCCAACTTGCCTTTGCAGTAGGCTGCACCGCTGTTTTGTCCGCGTTGCGAGGACAACTTGCTCACCTTTCCGCCCGAAGACATCCACAAATCTGGGTTTTGGTCGGCGTAGCTCGTGTAATATACGGTTCCGCTCGGCCCCCAGGTCGGCAGGATGTTGATGGCGTTATGTTTGGAGACTCGCGAAGCGCCCGTCCCATCGATACCCATGGTGTACACGTGTTTGACGCCGCCCTTCTGACGCGCGACGTAGGCGATCCGTGTTCCGAAGATCCCAGGAACGCCTGTGTAGTACTCGACCACGGCATTGGCGAACGCGTGAACGGTTGCCTCCACGCCTTCACGTTTGGTGGTCTCAGGGCTCCATTTCAATTTGATGGGAGTTCCCTTATCGACCTGGTAGAGCCTCAAATCCAAGGTGATCGAGTCACCGCTTGTGCGCACCGATGACTTGATGAGCCCTTGGGCGCCCACATTGAACCAATTCTGGAAATTAATTTCTGCGGGCGACATGCCTTCTTTGGAAGGATCAAAAAAGAAGGAGTCGTTGGGCAGGACTTTGAAGAAACCCGAAAACTCCAAGTCACGGCGCAGGGTCTCATTGACCTTGGCGGCGATCCCACGAGTCGAGCCGTCGGGCTCGGTTGCGTCTGGAACGGCAAGTGGCATGAGCACTCGGCGTGCGCCGCCCTTCACATTGATGTCAATGCCTTTGGGTGTGGGCGGGGGCGCATCCTGCGCAGCCACCTGGACCGAGACGAGAGTAATCAACAAGAGGGCGAAGAATTTTATCGAGCGGTATGTCATAGATCTGTCCTTCATCTTCCCGTGTATTCCCATTCCATCAAATTCAATCCTTCGCGAATCACTGCCTCGCGAACGGCGGGGTCTTCGGGCAAAGGTAAAGTTCGCCCTCCGAACGCCACCATGAATTTTTTGAGGACTCGTTCAATGCTGTCGTTGAACTGTTCGTTCGTCGATTTCTGGCGGAACTGGTAGCTCACGACGTTCCCGCTGGCGGAAAGGCGTACGTAAACTTCCACCTGATTCGATAATGACGGCACCTCAGAGGGGGCGATCGTCGTGGGCATATCCCACACTCGACTCAGTTCACCGACCAGTCGCGATGCGTAAGTTCCAAGCAAATTCGCCAGAGCCGCGTCTGAAATCGTTCCGCCGATCACGCCCTGTTCACTGCCAGCAGGCACGACATCGTTGGTCGGTCGGTTAGGGTTATTTAGCGCGCTCAGGGCTTCAAGCATCTTCTGTTTCCGGTCTTTTTCGTCTTCTTTGGCGTCGATCGGCTCGACCTTCTTGAGTTCGACGACCGGTTCGTCAGGTTGTTCAAGAATAACTTCGTCTGGCTTTTTGGTGATCGGTTCTGGATTCGCAATCCGAGGCAGGGCCTCAGGTGGTTTTTCCTCGCCAAGCGCCAAAAGCTCCACCTTTTCGAACTGCAACATCTTGGGTTCGATTTGATCCTGCATGCTCTCGTTGGAACGCATCGTGGCCCACACGATCGAACCCACGATCGCGAGATGCAGCGCAAGTGTCATCATGACACCGGCCGTGATGTCGGCCGAATGCGCCGGACGACCTCCCGCCGTTGGATATGAGCCCGTCTCAAGCACTATTTTTTCCCTTTCTTGCCCTTCTTGGGCTCGGGTTTTTCATCCAGATACTCGGGGTTGGTCACCATCCCGACCTTTCCTACGCCTGCACGCTTGATGCGGGCCATCGTGCCAACCACAAATCCATACGGGATCTCTGTGTCGGCGAGCAGATAGATCTCGCCCTCCTCCTGGAGTTTGGTGTTCGATGCGAGCTTCTTCTCGACGTCATCGAAACATACCTCGAAGCGATCTTTATTCGTTTGAGACACCGCCGCGCTGCAATCCGTGACGATTTCTTCACCAATTCGAACGATAAGGGTCTTATCGATCTCAAGAATGATCTTATCTGTCGTTTTGGGATCGATACGATTGGCGTTGTTGCGCGTGACAGGCAGATCCATGTCCACTTTGCGCTTCTCAACATCTTCTTTGATCATCGGGGCCGAGATCATGAACACGGTCAAAAGAACCAACATCACGTCGACCAAAGGGGCGACGTTGATCTCGGCGTTCATGCCACCTGAGCCGCCGGGTAGTCTTGCACCCATCGGGACCTCACTTGAAGAAGTGGCGTTTCACAATATTCAGAAAATCGTTCGAGAAATTATCCATCTCAGAACCAACGACACGAATGCGACTGGTAAAGAAGTTGTACGCGGCACCCGCTGGAATGGCGGTCACCAGGCCAAACGCCGTCACGATAAGTGCCTCAGCGATAGGACCCGCCACAACATCAATACCAGCGGCACCGGCCGCTTCGATGTTGACGAAAGCCACCATGATTCCCCAAACCGTGCCGAAAAGCCCAACAAACACCGCGTTGGAGCCCACGGTGGCCAGAAAGGGCAACAGGCTTTCAAGCTCGGTGGTCTCGGTCGTCATGGCGCGTCGAAGCGCCCGTTCGACGTTTTCGATTCCGCCGAGCTGGGTCTTCATCGTGCCTGTTTCTTCACCTTCAACATTCTTGAGTTTCGACAACTCAATGTATCCGGCTTTGAAAACCTGACTCACAGGAGATCGTGAAAATTGCTCGGCCGACTGATAAATCGCGTCGAGTCTCTTCGACTGCCAGAACGTTTCAAGGAACCGCGAACTCTCGACGCTGGCGCGTCGCAGGTAGAGGGCTTTGTAACCAATCACGTACCAAGAGAGCAGACTCATGATGGTTAAAACCACCAGAACCGCTGTAACCACGCCGTCCGCCTCAAGAAGAATCTCGACGACCCCTCGGGCTTTTTCGGGGCTGGCGGCCTGAGCCGTGACCAACTGCACCCACATCGTTTCCAACATAGTTTCCTCTCTTGGCGTAATCGCAACACCTGATACCACGCACTAAAATCACCACGCAACGACGGACAATGCGATCACCGCTTCCTGCGTTGCCAACGGCGAAGTCGGTCTGCTACGATTCGCCGGCTTCATGCACAACTGACAGCCCCTGCACCGATCATTCCTTAGCTTTTAGGGTAAGGCCGATGACTACGGATCTACGCGATCTTGAGAATCTCTGGCGGGATCAACCCGGCAATTACGAACTCTTCATCTCTTTGGGAGAAAGTTACGCCGAGGCACTCGAATGGCGAAAACTGCTTTCGCTCTACGAGACGTCCACGCCACGCTTTGGGACCGATCCCGAATTTGGCAACCGCCTGGTTGCACAGTTGCGTTCGATCAACGAGGTCTTGAGCGAACCTGCCGAACAGGGCGGACTCCTGGTTGCTCTGGGCGATGCTCTGTGGGGCCTGCAACAGAATCGCGACGACGCGATGAAAGCATTTCAGGAGTCTTACGTCGTCTACCCCGAGGACACGACTTGCCTGGATCACGCACGCAATATCTATCGCGAGTCAGGAGACTTTGAACGCGTTCTGCTCCTGTTCAAACTTCAGTTGAAGAAGGAAACCGACGCTCAAGCCAAAGCGCGGGTTTTGACCCGGGTCGCTCAGGTCTACGGCGACGACATGAAGAACCCTGCCAAAGCCGTAGAAGTTCTTGAACAGGTCCTGGAACACGACCCCGAAAACGCCGCCGCCGAGGAGCTCTTTTACGTCTACAGCGAGGGGAAGTCGGTTCTGCAGGTGATCGAAGACTTGGTCAAAGACGCGCGAGAGCACCGGAAGTCGCATCCAGAAAGGTCGGCCGAACATTTCCTTCAGGCCGCAAATCTTGAGGAATTGCGGGATTCCGGTTCGAGTGAGCAGTCCCTTGATTACGTGACAGAGGCACTGCTTTTGGAGCCCGGTAACGAAGACGCGCTCGTCCTTCGTGCAAGTCTCCTTAAGATTCTCGACCGTGAAGAAGAGGCAAACGGAGTCTCCGTCGTGGGTTACGTCAACGTGATCGAACAAGCCGCTGAAGAAGAAGCTGCTGAAGAAGAAGAAGCTGCTGAAGAAGAAGCTGCTGAAGAAGAAGAAGCTGCTGAAGAAGAAGAAGCTGCTGAAGAAGAAGAAGCTGCTGAAGAAGAAGCTGCTGAAGAAGAAGCTGCTGAACAAGAAGCTGCTGAACAAGAAGCCGCTGAACAAGAAGCCGCTGAAGAGGAAGGCGAAGACAGCGAGGCCAACGACCTGCACGCCACCAAAATCCTGACCGCGATCCAACGGGAGCAAATTGAGTCCATGGACACCGGGAATGCCGACGCGGTGGTTTCCGCCGCAAGCGACCTGAACGGCCTGGGAGCTCAACTCGACAAAGACCCCGCAAATTTGCAGCTTCTGCGCGCGTTCATGGAAGAGGCCAAAGCCGAAGACGCTCACGCTGCGCTGGTGACCCGCTACGAAGAGGGCATCAAGCGACTTCGAAAAAAGGACGGCGAACTCGATGCCATGCTCGACCTGTCCAACTACCTCTGGAAGGAGCGTGGCGATTCTGAGGCCGCAGAGTACTGGTTCAAACGCGTGAAACTGATCGATGCCGAGCAACCCGATATGCTCGCGTTTTACGAGGAGTGGTTCGAGAAAGAAGAGGAATGGCCAAAACTCTTTGCCCTGCTCAACACGGCTCAACAACACACGTCCGACGAATCGCGACGTCTTGAGATCACCAGACGTCTGGCGGGACTCGCCGAAAACGAAATGCAGAGTGCCGATAAGGCCATCAACGTCTGGAAGGCGTTTTCACGCCAAACCAACGACCACAAAGAAGCTCGACCGGAACTGATCCGGCTCTATCAAGCGCACGAAAAATGGAGCGCGCTCGTCGACACGTACAAAGAAGAGCTCAATGAGACCGAGGACGAATCTCGGCGCCTTGAACTTCTAACGATCATGGCAGATTTGTACGAAGACCGATTGAGCCTTGAGCCGATGGTCATCATGTGCCTTCAACAGGTGCTCGACATCGATCCCAGCGCCGACTCGGCGTTTGGCCGCCTGCGCGCTCTGCTCGAAAATAACCGGCGTTTCAATGATCTGACACAGCTACTGGCCCAACGAGGAGACAGCGCTGCAGCAGAAGGCAATATCGCGGGCGCAGTCGAGTTCTACCTCGACGTCGCTGAAATCTGGCAGGATCAGCTCAAGAATGTGACCCAGGCCCTGCCCTTTTTGGAACGGATTGTAGAAATCGATCCAGAAAATCAGCCCGTCATCGATCGCCTCAAAGAGGTGTACGAATCTCGACGCGACTTCAAATCCCTCTTCGACCTCATGCGCCGTGAAGCCTCACGGCTTGACGGTGACGCACGACTGAAGATGTTGAAGTCAACCTTGAGCCTGGCTCAGGAACGGGTACGGGATCCGGAGCTCATCGCCCCGCTCCTTAAAGAGATACTTGAGATTGAACCTGGCAACACCGAGGCCATGGACCAGCTCGAAACCCTCCTTCGTCGCTCCAATGACGACGGTCAACTCGCAGAGTTGTTGCTTCAAAAAGCGGAACTCGTCGAGGCCGATGAAGAGTCCCATGCACTGATGTCGGAAGCCGCGAAATTGCTCGCGACCACCGAACCCGACATCGCTGCCGAGATCTGGAACACCATCCTTGAAACCGATCCTGAGCACGAAGAAGCGTTCATCTCGCTGAGTGAAGTTCTGGTCGGAAAACAAGACTGGGACGCTGTGGGGAATCTCTACGCATCCGGCAAACGATTTGACGCGCTCTGGGAGCTCTTCGATGCCGCCGCTGCGGTGACCGAAGACAGCGAATCCCGTGCAGACCTCTATCGTCGAATGGCCACCATCGCAGCTGAGCATCTGGACGCGCCGAGTCGTGTGATCCTTAGCCTTGAGGCTTTGCGAGAGGTGAGCAGCACCCCCGACGATATCGTGCGCGAGCTGGTTCCCTGGTACGAGCGTATCGGCGATGTCGACCATGAGATCGCGATGCACCGTCGCCTCTTTGAGGCGGCCGTTGAACCTGGCGCGAAATACAAAGAAGCGGTCAAGATTCGTGAGCTTGAGGTGTCACGTTCGGAGCATGGAAACGCGATGCAGTGGAGCCTTGAGGCCGTACGCATCGACCCAAGTTCTGCCGAAGCGATTGACCTTGCCTACGAAAGCGCAAAGGCCGCCGATGCTCTAGAACTGCTGGTTTCGTCGCTGGATGATATCGCCCAAACCGTGGATGACGCGGCCGCCCAGGAACAAATTTGGAGCCGGCTTGCGACCATCGAACACGAGGACCTCGATCGGATCGACGACGCGATCGCCCATGTTGAGCTTCTGAGTGAGCGCAAACCCTCCGACCTCGATCTCCTTGGCACGCTCGAAGCGCTCTACGCGGAATCAGGCAAGGGCGCCCAGCGCATTTCAGTGCTGCGCAAACAAATCGACATTTTGATGGACCGAGGCGCGACGCGGGCGGACGTGATCGATGAATTAGGGAAAATTGCGGATGTTCAGCGCGCTGAGTTGGGACAAAAAGACGATGCCCGCGCCACCTACGCCGAAATCCTGGACATCGAACCCGAGCACCTGATTTCCCTGCGCGGGCTCAAAGAGCTGCACCGTGAAGACGAACGTTGGGAAGACGTCGTCGAATGCTTGTTGCGAGAGATCTCGCTCTCGTCGACCGAATCGCCAGAACATCGTAATTCGACGTTATTGGAACTCGGAGACGTTTACCGTGAACACCTCAACGACCCGGCAGACGCCTTGCGTCATTACGCCATGGTTCTTGCGGATGACGCGACGAATATTCGGGCCGTCGAGGCCGTGGAGTCGTTGCTCGCGCAGCCCGATCAGGCACGCGACGCTGC
>JBFFMO010000127.1:0-8411 GCA_041554035.1 Allomicrovenator sp.
ACTGGGTGAAAACGAGCTCGTCCACAGCCCATAAGATGAAGCGGGCAGGGGAGTATCGCGGATCGGCCATGGCGTTGATCTGGGATTTTGCGGTCGGAAATCCGCAGACTGTTTTTTCCTGGTCGATGGGATCGCCTTCTCCGGAATCGCTGAGTGAACCCATCGTGCTGACGTTCTTGTTGCCCAAAGGCGACGTGCGTTACGTGAATGCCAGCGAACGCCTTACACCTTTTGTGGGCCGCGAGGTCGTGATTCCGCCCCTTGCTCCCCGGTGGTTGGAGTGGCGCGGTGCCCAGCGAACTCTGGTGTTTTCGGAGTGGAAGGGCGACTCGCTTCGGCTCAAAGAAAGCGGTGACTTCATCGCGGTCGAGCTCGTGGTCTACGATCCGGCTTTCCATGCCGACCCCAAATGTTCGGTTCAACCAGGGCCAGATATTCTGGGAGGGATGTCCGTGGTTTTTGGCGAGGAATTGCCGGTTTTTGCGTCGCGTCTGGCAGACGGTCGGCAATCGGCGCTGGTGCCCATTTTTGTGGACGGCGGGACGACTGCGGTGGGTCATGACGGTGCGTCGCTCAATCCAGCAGATTACGCACGGCGGATCCGCACTCTGGCGTTTGGGCATTCTGATCCAAGTGATCCGCGGCATGGGAATGGCGGCCTTGTGGGCACCGAATTGGGCGGAACTTTCTTGGTGTCGAAGGCCCAGCGTGACTCAGATTCGTTCGATTCGTTGGCGGATGCGCTCTTTGGTACGACGGTCGATTTGGCGATCGATGGGGATGCCGCCACCGGCCGAGCAGCGTGTGATGGCAAGGTGTTCCCAAAAACTCAGACGATCCTTGAGACCGGTGAAATTTGGTCGGGAAATTATCGGGACGAGGTCGCCAATATACCGGTGCCGCGCGGTGGGATGCCTATCGTCTGGAAAACGCCGGTTTTGGACGGATCGCGGGAGGCGCTGGTCGGCCAGATCTTATCCAAACCCTATCTGGACCAGGCGTTGCGGGACCGCGCCGTTCTGGCGTTTCAGACTCCGCTGGTGGCGACACGCAACCCCCTGGTTGATGCATACCACAACAGCCTTTTGGCCCCGGAGCGCAACGGCATGTGGACCATTGGTCCTGAGGTTGAGCGAGTGCTCGCCGGTTTAGAGCTTGAGCAGGAGATTCCTGCCCACGCTGTTCTTTCTGCGGATTCGCTTTTGAACCAGGTGACTCAGGCGTGGGCTGTGCGGATCGATCGCAGAGCTGACGGAACTTGGGCGACGCACGGGAAGATGGACGGATTCACGCTGATTGTGGAAGGGCAACGCGAGGTGAGTGTCGAGAAGATTGAGCCGATGGTGCAAAAACTGGACGTTTCGTCTCAGGCGCAGACCTGGGTGACCTTTGACCTCGACGGAAGCGCCAAGATCTCGATCAGCGATGCGCCCGTATTGAAGGGAGTTCGCTGGGTTTTTGAACCCTGATCTCTATTTGTCTTCTTTATTATACGCTGCGAGCAAGTCCGGTCGGCGCTCGCGAGTTCGTTCAAGCGCCACATCATGTCGCCATTTGGCAATTTTGGCGTGGTGCCCGCTCAGCAGTACTTCTGGAATGCCCACACCGCGGAACTCGCGGGGCCGCGTGTAATGAGGATACTCAAGCAAGCCGCTCGAGAAGCTCTCGTCGTCCAGAGACGCGTTATTTCCAAGCACACCTTCCAGTAAGCGAACGACAGCGTCCACGACGACCAATGCTGCGGGCTCGCCGCCAGTCAACACGTAGTCGCCGATGGAGATCTCACGATCGATCCAGCCCTCACGAAAACGCTCATCGACGCCCTCGTAATGGCCACAGGTGAGGATCATGCCCGGGCCTTCAGAAAGCTCCTGAGCGATCTTCTGGCTGAAAGGTTCCCCCTGCGGCGTCATCAGAATGCGCGGGGCGCCTGGATTCAGGGCTTCCACGTGTTCGGTCGTCAGAACCAGCGGTTCGACTTTCATCACCATGCCGGCGCCGCCCCCAAAAGGAACGTCGTCGACCGTGCGATGTTTATTATTCGAAAATTCCCGGATATCGGTGCACGCAAAGGTCACGTGGCCTGCTTCTTCGGCCCGTTTCATGATGCTTTCGCTGAACGGTGAAGAAAAGAACCCTGGGAAAAGGGTCAGGATGTCGACACGGAAAGTCATGCAGGCTTGAGCTCAAAGTCAGCCGGCGCCCACGTTTCGACAGGGGCCACGACGATGCCCTCGGTCAAGCTCACGCTCAACACGAGGTCGTTCTTCCACATCACCAACAGGCGTCCTTCAAAGCGAGGTCCTTCGACTGCCATCACATCGAATTGTGAGGGCAAATCCAAGAATCCAGTCACTTTGCCGATCAATTCGCGTTTTTCACCGTTCATCTGGAAGACCTCTAGGCCTTCGATATCCGAGTGATAAAACTCGTCGAGGCTGAGGTCTGGCAGGGCGCTGCGATCGATCTTGATCTCAA
Organism: Allomicrovenator sp.; assembly: GCA_041554035.1. Classification (GTDB taxonomy): domain Bacteria; phylum Myxococcota_A; class Bradymonadia; order Bradymonadales; family Bradymonadaceae; genus JBFFMO01. The sequence goes on from JBFFMO010000127.1 coordinate 2,479, forward strand.
GATTGGTCAAAGGATCGAGTTGATCTCGAAACTTCAGCCCATCGAGTGTCACAAGCAGACATTTGTCGGTGGCGCGACACGTTCGGACGGTCAGCTCATGCGATCCTTCCGGAGAAGAACACAGAAGCACCGTTCCAGGCTTAAGCCCGTCGGTGTCGGCGTTGAATGGCCAAATTCGGATCTCTCCACGATTTCCGTGAAGCTTTCCGAATTTGCCGTAAATGACGTGGGAACTCATAGGGTCAATCGACGATGTCGAAAGACACTCGAAGAGGTGATGGGAAATTCCCTGCCTCGACGATTGTTCGAAGGGATCGAGCGATGCGACCACCGCGGCCAATCACACGCCCGCGAACTGCAGATGGCGCATCCAAAAGGATCGTCAACTGAGCTCCGTCCACCTTGGATTTCAACTTGTACTCGACGTCGCCGAGCAAAGGTTGAACCAAATGATGGACGAGGGCTTCGTACGCCTGTGTGGCGTCCTCGTTAGTCATCGTCATGTCGGAGCTCACGCTTCGGTTTTGTCTTCAGCAGGTGCGTCGGCAGTCGCTTCAGCAGCAGCTTCGGCAGGTGCCTCAGCAGCGGCTTCGGCAGATGCTTCTGCTACGGGAGCAGGAGCAGCTTTTGCAGCCTTGGCGGCAGCGGCAGCAGCATCTTCGACCTTTTGGGCTTCTTGATGTGCTTTGATTGCATCTGCGCGTCGTTGCTCAAGAGCAGCTTGTTTGTCGGCGCGGCGTTTGGAAGCAGCCTGACGGTCTGCATTTTCCTTAGCAAGGTCGACGCCGTTTCCGTCGGCAACCTTCTTAAGGAGGCTGGCAACGGTCTGGCTTGGTTCTGCACCCACGCCCAACCAGTAGTTGGCGCGCTCAGTGTTCAAACGGATTGCCGGAGGCTCGTGCAGGGGATCAAAGGTTCCCAGCTGCTCGATGAATCGACCATCGCGCTTAGAACGCTTGTCGGCTGCCACGATACGGTAGAAGGGGCGCTTCTTGGCGCCATGACGCTGGAGTCGAATTCGTACGGTCATTACTCTTTCTCGTTCAATGAACGGTCGACTTCGCTAATCCGCGATAAGTCACCGGTTTATCATGCACAACAAGCGGGATGGCCCGCTAGAAGGTGGGCGAGATTAGGGGCGAGACATGCCGATGTCAAGGAGTTATCACCCGAATCTGTGCCATTTGGGACAAGCGTTCAACTTAGCCTAGAGAACCAATGACTTCGTCAAGTTGGCCGTTCTCATACATCTGAATCAGAATGTCCGAGCCGCCAAGAAACTCACCGCCGACGTAGATCTGCGGGATCGTTGGCCAATCCGAGAAGACTTTGATGGCGCTGCGCTTCTCAGCGTCGGCCAAAATGTCCACCGAATGAAAGGGTTTTCCGTAGCTTCCAAGGATCTGTGAAGCCTTTGCCGAGAACCCACACATCGGGGCGCTTGGTGAGCCCTTCATGTAGATAAGGATCGCGTTGGATTCGACCTCTTTCTTGATTTCGCTCATGATATCGCCACCTTCGCTCCTGGTGAGTGAAGGTGAGCTGACATCGCCTTGGGCGATCGGAAGTGAGATTCGTTTTTCAGTCATGTGTGACTCCTATCGTTGAGGTGTTGCATCAACATGCGACACCCGGTTTTCATTTCTTGATCGCGTTCCATTGTGCCGGCGAGTAGGTCGCCAGCTGAAGCGCGTGCAATTCACCACTGGCCAAAGGCGCGGCGAGCGCGGCGTTAACCATGCGATGTTGTTTGATCGGCAACTTCCCTTCGAACTCGGGGGAGACCACGACCACCGAATAGTGATCTCGGGTTCCCGTCAAATCCGTGACCTGGACTTCGGCGTCGGTGATGGCGTTTTTGATCATCGATGCGATGAGGGTCGGGTCCATAGAGTTCTCCGTGCAAAAAAAGACTGGTCCGCTCAAAAGTCGCGGGCCTGAGGAATAAGAGGCTCAGGCGGATTTTACAAGCTCATGCGAGTAAATGAATGATCATTCACTCTTCCCCAACGAGTCTGCGTGCGGTACGAAACCGCCAAGACATTGAAGCATCACTAGTACAGGTCTTTCACCTCAATCCCTCGGAAGAGTAGAGGATTCCATGGCAACCAAGACGATTCGAAAAGCTGCCGTTATCGGCGGCGGTGTTATGGGCCGCGGCATTGCGGCTCACCTCGCGAATGCGCGAATTCCCGTAGTATTGTTGGATATCGTGCCCAAGCCGGGCGCGGGCGACGACATCAACGATCCCGCATTTCGCAACAAATACGCGGCTGGCGCCATTGAGCGGATGAAGAAGGATAAACCTTCTGCCATCTACTCAACACTTGACCTCGACCTGATCACTCCAGGCAACGTCGAAGATAATCTCGACTGGCTTGCGGATGTGGATTGGATCGTTGAGGCCGTTCCAGAAACGATGGCGATCAAGACGTCGACGTTCGAAAAAATCGAGAAATTCGCAAATCCAGACGCGATCATCGCTTCGAACACCTCGGGTCTTTCGATCCAGGGCATGCTCGAAGGCCGCACAGAAGCATTTAAGAAGCGTTTCCTCGTGACGCACTTCTTCAATCCTGTGCGCTACATGAAGCTTCTTGAGATCGTGCCCGCTATAGAAACCGACCCAGCAGTGACTGAGGCGATGGTTTCGTTTGGCCGCGATGTTCTGGGCAAGGGAATCGTGTTCGGAAAGGACACGACGAACTTCATCGCCAACCGCATTGGTGTTCACGGCATGATGACCATCATGCACACGATGCCGAAGTACGGTCTGACGGTCGAGGAAGTCGACGCGATTTTCGCTAAGCCTATGGGCCGGCCGAAATCGGCAGTTTTCCGCACGGCAGACGTCGTCGGTCTGGACACGTTCGTTCACGTCGCGACCAATTGTTTCGACACTCTTGTCGACGACGAAGAGCGTTCGGTCTTCCAGGTCCCGACCTACATGAAGACGCTGGTCGAGAAAGGCTGGACGGGCTCAAAAGCCAAGCAGGGTTTCTACAAGAAAGAAGGCCGCGACATTCTGTCGATCGACCTTGAAACACTTGAGTACTCGCCAAAAGCTGAGTTCGAGTACGCAAGCCTTAAGGTGCGCGGCGATGCAGCTGCACGCGTGAAGGGTGTGGTCGTCGACGGTAAGGACAAGGCTGCGGAGTTCGCTCGCGAAGTCACGCTTAAGTCATTGTCGTACTCCGCGCGACGCATGGGCGAGATTGCTGACGATATCGTCAACATCGACAAGGCCATGCGTTGGGGCTTCAACTGGGACCTTGGTCCATTCCAGACATGGGATGCGATCGGTCTTGAGTGGGGCATTGCCGCAATGAAGGAAGCCAAACTTGCCGTTCCCGCGTGGATCGACAAGATGGCCGCTTCGGGGCACACGGCGTTCTACAAATGGGATGGCCCGACGCAGAAGTATTACGATCCAGCCACGAATGCGTACAAGTCATTTGATTTGGACGAGCGTGAGATCTCGATCGAAATCCTCAAAAAGCGCGAAGGAACCAAAATCTTCGGCAATATGGGAGCCTCGCTTCATGACATCGGTGACGGTGTTGCGCTGCTTGAATTCCATACGAAGATGAACGCGATCGACGACGACATCATCGCCATGATGCACAAGTCGATCGATGAAGTGGAAGCCAACTGGGAAGGTCTCGTGATCGGGAACTCCTCAGATAACTTCTCGGCCGGTGCCAACCTGATGTTGGTGCTGATGAACGCACGTGGCGGAAATTGGGACGACATCAACAAGATGATCGCCAGCTTCCAAAACGCCAATCAACGCATGCGTTTCAGCTCAAAACCAGTGGTCGCAGCTCCTGCCGGTCTGACCCTTGGTGGCGGCGCGGAAGTGACGATGGGCGCCAATGCGATTCAGGCTGCGGGCGAGCTCTACATGGGCTTGGTCGAAGTCGGCGTGGGTCTGATTCCTGGTGGATCGGGAACGCTGCAGTTGTTGCGCAACCATTACGGACGACAGGCTACGAACAAAGACATCGCTCCGATGGCGATTCTTCAGAACGTGTTCATGGCGATCGGGATGGCGAAGGTCGCTACGAGTGCTGAAGAAGCTCGTGAGCTTGGCTTCTTGTCGGATACTGACGGTGTAACCATCAACCGTGATCACCTGCTCTACCGCGCCAAACAACGCGCTCTAGGCATGGCTCGTGCCGGCTTTGTGGCTCCTCGCCCGATGAAGTTCCGACTTCCCGGTGCCGATGGCGCAGCAACGATCGACACGATGCTTCGCAGCATGCAGGACAACGGTCAGGTTTCAGAACACGATCGCATGATCGGCGTGAAGCTTGGTCAGGTGCTCACCGGTGGCGACACCACTCCAAACGTTCTTGTCAGCGAACAGCATATTCTTGACCTTGAGCGTGAGACCTTCCTCTCGCTTTGTGGTGAAGAAAAATCGCAGGCTCGAATGGAGTTCATGTTGATGAATAATAAGCCGCTCCGTAACTGAGCGTGTCGAACGGAAACCTTTTGCTTGAAGGGCTTTAGAGCCCAAGGAGAATTCTATGGAAACCAAAGAAGCAGTGGTCGTTTCGTATGCGCGCACACCATTTACGCGTGCACACAAAGGCTTGCTCAAAGATACCCGTCCAGACGTGATGGGTGCTCATGTCATCAAAGCGGCGTTGGACTTGGCCAAGGGCCTTGATGGCGCCGATGTCGAAGACGTCGTCATGGGTTGTGCGATGCCGGAAGGCGAGCAGGGCATGAACGTCGCTCGAGTATCGACGTTGCTTGCAGGCCTGCCCAATACGGTGCCTGCACAAACCGTGAACCGCTTCTGTTCATCAGGCGTTCAGTCGGTTTCGATCGTTGCCGAGCGCATCATGCTTGGTCAGATCGACGTCGGCATTGCCGGAGGCGTCGAGTCGATGTCGATGGTCCCGATGAGCGGAAACAAGTTTTCAGCGGGTCCCGAGGTCATGGCTGAGGTTCCAGAGGTGTACACACCGATGGGAACCACGGCTGAAAACGTCGCGACAAAGTTCAATGTGTCGCGCGAAGCGCAAGACGCGTTTGCCCTTGAATCTCATAACCGCGCACTTGCTGCGTGGGAATCGAAATTCTTGGCTGGCGAAGTGGCCCCGATGAACACACGAGTCATCGATGCCGAAGGCAAGTGGCACGACGTGGTTGCTTCCAAGGACGATGGTCCTCGTGCTGGGTCCAGCATGGAGTCGCTTGCGCGGCTTCGTCCGGTCTTCAATCCAAAGGGCACCATCACTGCCGGTAACGCGTCTCCGTTGACCGACGGCGCGGCAGCAGTGGTGATCATGTCCAAGGAAAAGGCTGATGAACTCGGCCTGAAGCCGATGGGATATTACCGCGGTTTCCAGGTGGCAGGTGTAGATCCCGCCATCATGGGCATCGGTCCGGTTCCGGCCATCCGTAAGTTGCTTAAGAAGACTGGATTGACGATCGCTGATATTGACCTCTTTGAGATCAACGAAGCCTTCGGATCACAGGCCAGCTATTGCCGTGACGAGCTTGGGATCGACCCCGCCAAGGTGAATATTCACGGCGGTGCGTTGGCTCTTGGCCACCCACTTGGAGTCAGTGGAACTCGAATGACGGGCACCTTGCTCCGCTCGCTCGAGAAGACTGGCGGCCGATACGGCATCGTCTCGATGTGTATTGGTGGAGGAATGGGAGCAGCCGCACTCTTTGAGCGCGTCTGATTCCTTCTAGAATCCGCTTGAATCAGGGCTTCCCAAATGGGAGGCCCTTTTTCGTGCCCGCGACCCCATCAGCCGCAGCACTTCATGCAGCTGAGTGGCCCCAACAGGCTTGCGGAGCACCCGGATTTCGGGCTGGGCTAGAAAGCGTTTTGCGCCCTGGGTGAGGACCCCTGCGGTGCAGAACACGATCGAGGGCAGCAAGTGCGGATGTGAATCAGCGATGAAGTC
>JBFFMO010000128.1:0-8392 GCA_041554035.1 Allomicrovenator sp.
ATCACGGGCGGCAAGGATTCCCGAGTCGTACTGGCGGCCTTGATCGGTTCTGGCGCGTTATCAAATATCGACACGGCCTATCTACGGATCTCCGAAGGTCATCCCGACTTGATCGTGGCGCAGCGATTATGTGCTCATTACGGCATTCCGTTTGAGCGACTCGACGTGCCGGACATGAGCAGCGAACCGGTTGAGGGCCTGCTCGACCGACATAATTTCCAGACCGAACATGGATTGCATGCCTGGGACTTAAAGGGCTACCAAACCCGACCCCGCGAGGTCGGACTGCATGGCAATTACGGCGAGATTTACCGCAGCCACGCGATCCTGAGGTTTGCACTTGGGTGGCCTGAGATTCGCCGGAAATACTTGGCCCCAAATTACCTGGATCTTTATGACGTGATGACGCCCGAGTCGTTCAATCACGTGCAAAACCGCATCACGGCATGGCTGGACCAGAAGCAGACCGAGGGTGTTCGGCCTCTGGCCCTTCACGATCGCATGCATCGTGCCGCCCGCATGCATCGATGGGTCGGCCAATCGTCGCAGGTCGACGGCGCCGGCGGTTTATCCGCCAATCCGATTCCGTCTCCCGCCCTTTTGCAGCATTATCTGGGCCTGTCATTGGGCCAACAACGGCAAGAGCGCGTGCACTTCGAGCTGACCAAACGAGCCGACGACTGGCTCTGGAAGCAGCCCTTCGCCCAAGCAGCGTGGGCGCGAAGTGTAGTGCCGATTTCGAGCCTTAGACCGTCTCCCGTGACAGCCGAGACTTCCCCGGTGTCACGACAGGTACGTCTTTGGAACGCGCAAGGCGACACAATTTCGGAGCTCGTCAACGCCGACGGTTGTCCGGAATTCCATGGGCTTTTTGACCGCAAAAAAGTCGCGACACTACTGACAAAGACACGAAAAGAGCCTACCGCACATCATGTACGAGCGGTCCTGGGCCTCGCCGGAATGCGGCGATCCCTTGAAGCTCCCCACACGGTGCATCGTTTTGAAATGGAGCCACGCCAGTGAACGAACATGAATTCTTGATCAACAACATGCTCAAAGCAGTGGAGCAGGGTTGCGAACTTGTGATGAGCATGTCCGACACTGTTTATTCGACGTCACCGGCGGCCCTGCCCAAGGCCTCGACGGTTGGAGCCCATTTTCGCCACGTGTTGGAGCACCTCCAATTGCTGTCGGCCGGCTTAGAATCGGGCCATGTGAACTACGACCTAAGAAAACGCGATCGAAGAATCGAAGTGGATCGTGAATTTGCGGTCGGCCTCATGCGAAGTCAGATCAACGGCTTGAAGACCCTTGAAACCGCAAACCTAGATGCGCCACTGACCGTCTTCCATCACACGTGTCCCCAGTCAGAGCCTCACGAAGCGATGTCGAGTGGAGCCCGCGAATTGATGTTCATCCTGAGCCACACCAATCACCATTGGGCTTTGGTGCGATTACTGGTCGAGCTCCATCAAGACACGGTCCCTGAGACATTTGGCTACATGCCCTCGACGGTGCGCCACATGAACGGTCTAACGCCAGTAGAAGGAAATTCATGAAGAGATCGATTCATAGGGTCGGCATTATTTGTGGACTCTTGACGCTCATGATCGCGGGTGAGGTCTCGGCTCAGGGATTTACGCCAGAGGAGGGCTCACTCTGGACCAAACTTGGTTATGGATATTCCCGAGCAACAAGCGATTTTGCAGGTGTGGACGACCAATTTTACGACCCCACCATCGAACTCGGCGAACGAGGGGATTTCCGTTCTCGTGACGGTGAACCCGTGGGCGGGACGCTGCAAATCCACGACGTGACGCTGGACATGGTTTGGGCGCCTGTAGACGGATTTGTGGTCGGAGGATTTGTGCCGCTCGTCAAAGCGGTACGTTATGAAAACCCGAGACCCTTCAGTACAAGCGCTACCGGTCCTGGTGATGTCCAGCTCTTCGCTGGGATGCAGATGACGCCACGAGATCTTCGTAAATTCGGGCTGACCGCATATATAAAAACCAAGATCCCGACCAGTTTCCGCTACCCGTACACCAACGAAGCCCTGCTCGGTGAGGGGCAAGTCGACGTGTCCGGTGCGCTCGGGTCAACGCTCTCACTTCTTCCAAACCTGAATCTCAACAATACGATCGAAATCCGACATCGATTTGCACACGACAGTGACGAGGGGTTCGCCGATCCAGGTGACGAACTCGAGGCTTCGCTTACGTTAGGAGGCGCGCCCGTGAAGGGCATTTGGCTGACCGTGGGCGTCTCGGGGCTATGGGCCACGCCCTTTCAGATCAAGCCACCAGGAGCGGAAACCAAGAGCATCCGCATGCAGCGGAAATTCTACACCGCCCTGCTCTCTGCGTATTGGTACGGTTTGGGGACGTTGGTGGACTCGCCGGGACTCGCGATGGATATGTGGGTCAAAGCGCCGTTGGCTGGTGTTGATTATCCGGTTCTTTGGAGCGGTGGATTGGGAATCGCCAAAGGTTTCTGAGAGATTTTTCCGATTTGAGAGGCGGCTTGACGAAAAAGAGGCTCGTCATCGCGGATCTGTGGCCGTATGTAGTTCGTCCAGATGACGGAGGCCCATTTTGATTCAACAAGTCCTGACTCACCTTGCGGCGCTCGTAGGTTTTGATACCCAGAACCCTCCTCGGCGCCCCGACCCTGCGATCTTCGAATACCTGCGACATGCGCTCCCAGATTTCGAACACACCCTGACCGATTATGGCGCCGGTTCGCTCAGCCTTCTGAGCGTTCGTGGCAATCCACGCGTCCTGTTCAATGTCCATATTGACACGGTTCCGGCAGCCGAAAACTACAGCGCAAACCCGCTGAGGCTCAGAATCGAAAACGACCGCGCGATCGGCTTGGGCGCTTGCGATATCAAGGGTGCGGCCGCCTGCATGATCACGGCAGCCGCTCAGACCTCCGGCGACGCGGCGTTTTTATTTACGTCGGACGTAGAAGCCGGCCAATCCACCTGTGTGCGTGAATTCTGCAAGGGTCAGAAACGCTTTGATGCGGTGATTGTGGCCGACCCCACGCAGGCCGAGGCCATTCTGGAACATCGCGGCATCCTGACTGCACGTGCCGACTTTGAAGGCGTCAGCGGCCATGCATCAAGCGGCCGGGCCGACCTCGACTCCGCGCTTCACCACGCGGTCGATTGGTCACATGCCGTCTTGGTGGAAACGCGGGCCGCCAAGGAACTCACCTACAAAAACCTCCATGGGCTCCGATTTAATCTGGGGCGCATGGAAGGCGGCGTGAAGCCCAATATGGTCGCTTCATCCACGTTTCTGAACTTTGGCTTTCGGCCCCTTCCCGGTATGGACGCCCCGGCTTTTCTGGCAAAATTGGGAACGTTGGAGCCGCGCCCACAAAAATTAGAGCGCGGATTTTACGGACCACCGCTTCCAGCCCCGGGCTTCCAGCCCGCACAAAAGTTGGCTGAAAATTACGGACTGCCGGTCGGTGAACCGGTGGATTTTTGGACCGAAGCTTCACTTTTCAGCGAAGCTGGCTACGATGCGCTCGTTTTTGGCCCAGGCAACATCGCGCAGGCCCACACCGCCGATGAATGGGTGCCCTTGAGTGACCTCGCTTCTGTGACCCAGCATTACACACGGATCTTGTCCCCATGAGTGATTCCGCCCAACAAACACGTCAGATCATTGTTCGGCTTCTTGGCGCGATCGGCAGCCGCAAAGAGGTTGAGCAATACCTGAAGCAGTACTCCACTGGTGATCAGAAACAATTCGCCATCGTCAAAGTTGGAGGCGGTCTGATTCGGGAGAGTCTCGACGAACTCGCGTCATCATTGACCTTTCTGCAACGCGTGGGTCTTTATCCGATCGTGATTCACGGGGCTGGACCGCAGCTCGACGAAGCCCTGATCGAAGCCGGCATACCGGTCAAAAAGACGAACGGTATGCGAATCACCGACTCGGACACGCTTGAGGTCGTGCGACGTGTGATGCAGCGCGAGAACCTGAAGCTGGTGGACGCGTTGGATGAACTCGGCAGCCGCGCGCGGCAGATCAATTCCGGCGTATTTGAGGCGAAAGTCTTGGATTACGAGAACCTTGGTTGGGTCGGCGAGATCACTAAAGTTCATCTTGAGATGATCACCGCGGCCATTCGTGCCGGGGCGCTCCCAATCCTGACATGCCTTGGGGAAACGCCCTCAGGGCAAATCGTTAATATCAATGCAGACGTGGCCGCCGCAGAACTTGCGGTCGCGATCGAACCGTACAAAATCGTCTTCCTGACCCCGACTGGCGGACTCCTTGACGACAAAGAACGCATCATCTCGTCGATCAACCTCTCGGAAGATTACGAACGATTGATGAATCAAGATTGGGTGCATTCCGGAATGCGCTTGAAATTGCGCGAAATCAAAGAGCTTTTGGACCGCCTTCCGCTCGCATCCTCGGTGTCGATCACTTCGGCCCGCGACCTCGCCCGTGAGTTGTTCACGCATCGTGGCGCGGGAACGTTCTTGCAGCGCGGTGAGCGCGTCCTGGAATTTGAGAGTTGGGAGGGCGTCGATCTTGAGCGCATGAGGGATTTGCTGGAAACCGGATTCGGAAAGTCTTTGGACGCCGATTATTTCGAAAAAAAGGAAGTCACACGGATTTATGTCACGGAGTCTTACCGGGCAACGGCGGTCATTACCCGCGAAGGTCCGATTCCCTACCTCGATAAATTCGCAGTCACCCCAAAGGCGCAGGGCGAGGGGCTCGGGGCCAGTGTATGGACCCGCATGCGCACGGACTTCCCGCAGCTGTATTGGAGATCCCGCCGGTCAAACCCGGTGAACTCTTGGTATTTTCAACAGTCCGAGGGCACCTTCTGCAACGACGACTGGACGGTCTTCTGGTACGGCGTCGAAGATTTCGAGAAGATGAAAATCTGTGTTCAGCTGGCCTTTGATATGCCGGCCACGTTCGAGGAGCCCGGTCAGTGAAACGTTTAGGAATCGTCGGTGCGCGAGGTTTTGTGGGAGGAGAACTTGTGCGTCTCCTTGCCGACCACGATGGGATCGAACTTGCACTGGTTTCGTCCCGCCAACTGGTCGGTGAACGGATTTGTGACCATTTTGATCATCCGTCGACGCTTTTGATTTCGAACCTGGACGTGGACGATGTGCCAGCAGACATCGACGCGTGGATCTTGGCGCTGCCCAATGGCCATGCGGCCACGTGGACGTCGGCCATCGAAAACAAAAATCCCAAAGCCGTGGTTGTTGACCTCAGCGCAGATTTTCGTTTCGACGATTCCTGGGTTTATGGACTTACCGAATTGAACCGAGATTTGATCAGAAATTCGATACGAATCTCGAATCCAGGTTGTTACGCGACGGCCATTCAATTTGCGGTTCATCCCCTGCTCGACGTTATCACAGGCGTGCCGCAGGCATTCGGGGTGTCGGGATTTAGTGGTGCGGGAACGACTCCTTCGCCCAAAAATGATCCCGAACAATTGGCAAATAATCTGATGCCGTACACGTTGGTAAACCACGTGCACGAGCGGGAAGTGACGCGACACCTTGGAACTCAAGTGAGATTCATGCCGCATGTTGCCTCGTTTTTTCGTGGCATCTCGGTGACTCTTACGATGGATTTGAATCGAGATTTCATGCTTGAAGAAATCGTAGAAAGGTATCGCGATGCCTACGCCAACGAGACGCTCATCCAGGTTTCGTCGGAGATTCCGCAGGTACGGGATAACGCCAACAAACACCATGTAAGTGTCGGCGGCTTCGCGCTAGACGGCCGCCATTTGGTGGTCGTGGCGACGATCGATAATTTACTTAAAGGCGCGGCCACTCAGGCGATGCAAAATCTGAATTTGGCACTCGGTGAAACAGAAATGAAAGGGATCCAATGAGTCTGATCTGGGATAAGGGCGGAAGCCATGTTGACGCTCGAATTCAGGCATTTTCGGCGGGACAAGACGTCTTGTTGGACCAAAAACTGATCAAATTTGATATTCAGGCGTCCAAGGCCCATGCGCTTGGGCTCTCACGCACAGGCATCCTGACGAAGGAAGAAGCCAACACGCTTGTGCGCCATCTCAGTGCTCTGAGTGATGCGCTGGACGAAGGGCATTTCATTCTGGATGACCGTTTTGAAGACGGCCATTCCGCGATCGAATTCTATCTGACCGAAAAATGCGGATCGCTGGGGAAAAAAGTCCATACGGGACGAAGCCGCAACGATCAGGTTTTGGTCGCGACACGCCTCTACCTGAAAGCCGCGCTGGAGCAGTTATCGGAATATCTGCGCGACGTGGCCCGAACGACGCTGGACCGAGCCGCGGCCACGATGATGACGCCGATGCCGGGTTATACGCATTTGCAGCGGGCCGTGCCGTCGAGCCTTGGCATGTGGTTCGCTGCGTTCGCCGAAGCGTTTCTGGACGACCTGGATCTGGCCCTTCTCACGCTGAAATGGATCGACAAAAACCCACTGGGAACGGCGGCAGGATACGGCGTCAACCTGAAGCTCGACCGCGAGTTCACGACCGAGGAACTCGGGTTTTCCGAGATGCAGGTCAGCCCTATTTATGCGCAAAACAGCCGCGGCAAATTTGAGATTCAGGTGCTCGATGTTTTTTGTCAGGTCTTGCTCGATGTCCGCCGTCTGTCTTGGGATTTGAGCATCTTCACCACCAGTGAATTTGCGTTTGCGCGGCTGCCCGATTCGTACACGACGGGCTCGTCGATCATGCCTAATAAACGTAACCCCGACGTGGTTGAGTTATTAAGGGCTGCCTTCGCGCCGGTCGAGGCAGCACGAAGCGAAATCGTGCATGTCTTAAGTCTGCCAAGCGGATATCATCGCGATCTTCAAAACACGAAACCCCCGATGATTCGAGGGGTTGAGCAAGGCCTGACGGTTGCGAGTCTTCTTGCGGACCTCTTGTCCCAAGTGGAATTCGACGAAGGCCGTATGCGCGATTTTATTTCGCCAGAAATGTACGCCACCGACTACGCCGTGGAATTGGCGGCGGCCGGAGTTCCTTTTCGAGAGGCCTATAAACAGGCTGCCAAACAAATCGACGAACTCGGACCACGCGATCCCAGCGAGAGCCTGTCATCAAGGGTTTCGCCCGGTGGCGCGGCGAATCCCCAACTTCAGATGCTTGAACGACGTCTGAAACAGGGGCAAAAATAGTGGCAACAATTCGACACGTCATCAGCGTCCACGCGCCCGTTTCGAAAGTCTGGCGCCTGTGGTCGACTTTGGAAAACCTTGCTGAGCACTTTGAATCGGTCGAGAACGTAAGGTTCGAAAACGACTTTCCGATTATCACGTTCAAGAATCTCATCGGCAGAGACCGCGAGCTGCAACTTTCCATCACGGAATCCGTGCCGGACAGAACCTTCGCGTTCAAAGCAGATTCGGGCGAATTGGCGGGTTCTCTGTCATTTGAAGCTGCAGGCCAACACACCTTTGTGACCTTTGTGCTCTCGTTCGACCCACCCGCCGCGCGACTGGGCGATATCGTCTCAAGTCTCCTAAAATACCCTTCAGCACAGATTCGCGAAGGCTTGCAGAGCTACCACGAAGCCATGGAGCGTCAATGAAGTTTGTCGTGATCGAAGGTCTGGACGGCGCGGGAACGACCACACAGTCAAGCAAGCTTGCATCTCGACTCCGGGCAGGCGGTGAGTCCGCCTTGCTCACACGCGAGCCCTCAGACGGCCCTATTGGTGTCCTGATTCGGCAGATGTTGAGCATGCGGGTGGTTGCGCGCACCTCCGACGGGTTTTCGGCCGTCAACCGCGAGTCCTTGGCTTTGCTCTTTGCCGCGGACCGACTCGACCATGTGGAATGTGAAATCAAACCGGCGCTGGCCAATCATCAGTTCGTGATTTCGGACCGATACTACCATTCGAGCTTTGTGTATCAGGGCGACGTTGATGGCAGCGAACTCTTTGATATCCAGTGGGTACGCACTTTGAACGAAAGAGCTCTTCGGCCTGACATCACATTTTTTGTCGATGCAGACGTCGATTTATGCCTGTCCCGCATCGAGAAAAGAAATCAGCGTGACATCTACGAGTCCCGCGAAAAACTCACCCGTTTGCACACCCGCTATGCCCAGGTTTTTAATGAGTTGGAATCCGCCGGCGAGAATATCGTTCGGCTCGATGCATCGGCGTCGATTGAAGATATTCACGAAGTGATCTGGCAGCACGTGAACACATGACCACCAAAAGAAAAGCGATCATTTCCGGTCTTTTTGTCCTTATCACATTGGCGACGTTACTCCTGTTCATGGCTCCCGTTAAGCTGGGCGTGGGGTTTGGTCGTGGGATGCTTCGCGTCAAAGGCATGACGCATCATGTCGAGAATGTCGGCGATTTCGATCTCAG
>JBFFMO010000129.1:0-8364 GCA_041554035.1 Allomicrovenator sp.
CTGTCGCTGTCGATCGTTTCCAGAAATTGGGTGCATATCGCCCGCGGTTTTTTGTGGTCGCGACTGATGCCCGCCATGGCCGTGGGCATGGGCATCGGGATGTTTTTATTTCGCACCATCGACTCAAAAAACCTGCTCACCGTGTTCGGGATCTTCGTCTGTGTGGTGTCAGTTCGTGAGCTCGTTCAGTTATTTACGGCATATTATAAACCTGTCCGCCTCTTGCCAGTGCGCGCGCTGTCGCCCTTTGTCGCTTTTATTCTTTTGACTGCCGGTGGGGTCATTCACGGCATTTTTGGAAGCGGTGGGCCGCTGGTCGTGTACGTCGCCGGGCGAGAGTTGCCCTCAAAAACGACGTTTCGTGCGACCCTTTCTGCGTTGTGGTTGGCGAGCAATCTGGTGTTGGTTTTTGGCTACGTTCAGAGCGACCTGTTCACAGCGGACACCGTCAGGCTGTCGGCCTGGATGCTTCCTGCGCTGATTCTAGGACTGTGGCTGGGTGAAAAGGCCCACGCCGCGGTGAACGAAAAAACCTTCAAGATCGCGACGTGGGGGATCCTTCTTTTTGCCTCGTTCTCATTGCTTGGGCGGTCATTGCTCTGATCAGTTCCAGGTCATGCATTTCTTGCGGGTGATGCCGTCTCCCATCATGACTTCTGGTCCCCATTTGACGCATTCCTTTTTTCGTTTAGGCCGTTGAATCAGGTCGAGCGTCTTGAGCACGTCGCGCAACGACTTCTTCTGGTAGGGAAGCTCGGTGTAGTCTTCGGGGCCGCGCAGTGAGAGGCCGAGGCTGCCTCGAGTTTGGGTGATCGTCAGAAGTTCGACCTCGTCGGGGCTGATGAGAATCGTGACCGTAGAATACCCAGCACGACGTTCATCACGTGCTCCCTCGGACATTTGCGCACCGACGGCCAGAATCGTGACATTCTGAATGAGTGTCATTGTGACGTAGCCTTCGCCGCGTTTCCCATCTTCGTTGATGACTTCCTGGTCCGTGGAGAGCGGCAGCGTATAGACCACGTCGACCCGGTCACCTGGGGAGAGCAGGCCTGCCATGCCGGACATGGCATCGACCGGGATCGTGAACGCGCGCTGGTCTGGGGGAATGCGCATGCTCAATTTGAAGACCTGCGTTTCGGTGACAAAATCGCTCGTGAGGATCATCGCGCCGCGTTCGATGTTTACCGAGATGGGCTGACCGATGAAAATCGCCATGTCATCAGGATAAATCGGGTTAGGCGGCAGGTAGGAAGAGGGAACCATTCGGGTCGAGAAATGCGACTGTTGAATCGGAGTACCACGGGCAATATCTGTCGACGCGACGATGATTTCGACCGGAGCACCGGCCTCCTGTTGAGAGGTGATCTCGTGCTGCCGCACGTATAAGAACATGAGTGCAGCCGCGAACATGCCGATCAACACGGCGACAATAACGAGTCTCTTTCGGCTCTTGCTGAACAGGGGCGGCGGGGGCGCGATGGCATTCATGGTGTCTCCTTGACCTTGGTTATGAACCCATTCTGGCACTCAAATTTGCGAATCGAAGCCGCCTGAAAGAAATTTCAGCGACGTTTCGAGGCTCGCGTGGATGGGTTGGCCCTGTTAGATTTCTGGGCATATGAAAACGGATGTCGCACAGACAGTTCAGGGACTTTCACAGCGCTATGTCTTGGGAGAGATGTTGGGGCGAGGCGCGACCTCTGAGGTCTATCGCGGCGTGTCGATGGACGGGTTGCAGGTCTTTGCCATCAAATTGCTTTCGGCCGAGCCAAGGCAGGACCACGCTGAGACGCGTCTTGAAAAAGAAATGCAGATCTTGGTGTCGCTCAATCACCCACATATTCTTGCCGTCCGCGACCTGATCCAGCTTCCACGGTTAGGGATCGCCACCGATTTGATCGAAGGCCCCTCCCTTGATGAATGGCTTGCAACCGTGGGGGTTTTGAGCCTGATCGATGCCTGTGTTTTGTTCGAGCGACTTTGTGATGCGTTAAGTTTCGCTCACTCGCGTGATGTGATTCATCGCGACATCAAGCCCGACAATATCCTCCTGCGGAACACCCGCGAAATGGATCCCGTCCTCTGTGATTTTGGCCTCGCTCGACTCGCCTCGGACGATGTTGAAGTGACGGCGATGGGCAAGGCCGTGGGGACGATCGACTACATGTGCCCCGAGCAGCTTTCTGGCTCTCGCGACCCCGCGCCCGCGTTTGATGTGTATGGGTTGGGGTGCACCTTGTACCAAACCCTGACGGGTGAAGTCCCCTATCATGGCTCGAAAATGGAGGTCGTGCGCCAACATCTGGATGCCAGGCCGCCCTTCCCATCGGCGTTGCGTGAAAGTCTGCCCTTTGAGCTCGACAGCCTCGTGGTGGCGATGCTGGCCAAAGCCCCTGCCGACCGGCCGAATTTGATCGCTGTGGCCAAGACGTTGAAGGAATTGCGACGCGCGGCGACGACCGAATTTGATCGCGGTGCGCTGCTCAAGCGGATGAATGAAGAGTCGGATCACGCGTCGGTGCAGGACACGGCGCCCATGGACAGGCTGCCTGAACAGACCCTGGTGTCCGAGACCACGCCCATCAGCAAATCGGAATTGGCGACTCAGCCGGTCCCGCCCAGAAAGCCGGAATGAGGCCAGTGCTCGCACGGTGATCGCCGCTGTGGTATGAAATAGCACCGTTATATGGATGGAACGATGAAGCGCCTTTTTGACACGTTTGAAAGAGCCGGGAAGGAGCTCTTTCTCGTCGGCGGAGCCGTGCGTGACCTCGCGCTGGGTATCCCGATGTCAGAGCTCGATGACCTCGATTTTTGCACGAATGCTCGCCCCCAAGAAACGCTTGACCTGCTCAAATCGAGTGGTTTTGCGACCTACGATATGGGCTTCGAGTTTGGAACGGTGGGTTGCGTGTTGACCGGGCCTAAGGCAGGAGGTTTTCCCAAGGACTGCCAGATCACGACCTATCGCTCCGAGGAGTACTATCGGCGCGGGTCTCGGCACCCGGCGGTGCTTTTTGGCGACACCATCATGCAGGACCTGAAGCGCCGCGATTTTTCGATCAATTCGATCGCGCTGGATCACCTTGGGCATTTTGTCGACCCCTACAACGGCTTACACGATCTGCGGGCAGGAATTCTGCGCGTTGTCGGAGATCCTCTCGAAACACTTGCTGAAGATCCGCTGCGAATTCTGCGTGTCGGGAGGTTCGTGTCTCGGTTCGGATTCGAAGTCGATGACGCCCTTCGCGAAGCTGCGGAAAGCCGCGCCGACCATATTCTAGATATCAGTCGAGAGCGCTGGCTTCAGGAATTTACGAAGCTGCTTAAAGGCGACCACGTCACAGATGCGCTGCGCTTTTTGCTCGATGTCAGAATCTTGGGAATCATCTTGCCCGAAGTGGCGGCAATGGTCGGATTTCATGAATCCTCGGACAACGAACACAAAGACCTTTGGGAACACACGCTCAAATTCGTCGACGCTTGCCCACCCAATGACACCCTGCGCTGGGCCGCTTTGTTGCATGATATCGGCAAAGTATGGACCCGAGTCGACGGAGCGGACACGGTTGTTTTTCCCAAATACGAAGCCCACGGCGCGATGATGATCGAAGGGATCGCACAGCGTTTTCGTTTTGATCAACGGTTGGCGGCCGAGGTGAGATTTGTGGTCGAGAATCACACACGAGTCGCCCAAGACGCCGGTGAATGGACCGACGCTTCTGTTCGGCGATTCGTGCGTGAAATGGACCCACACGTCGAATTGGTCCTCGCGTTTTCACGCATTGATCTTGGAACGGGTGATGATGCCCGGCGCCGCGCTGCGCTTGCCCGTATCGACGATCTTGAGGCTCGAATCCGGGCTCTGGACGCAGCACAGCAGCTTCGGCCCGAGCTGCCCGCCGGGATTGGAAAAGACATCATGAGTTCGTTTGACTTGCGCCCGGGGCCGGTCGTAGGTCAGTACAAGAGTCTATTAGAAGAAAGAATTATCGAGGGCGATATCCCCAGCGGCGAGTCCGCTGAGTTTTACCTCGAGTACCTTCAGAAAAACCCGCCGTCTGTGGACGGCATTGCTTGACGAGTACGCCGTGCGTAACCAAGTCAGAAAAATCGTCGGCTTCGATGTCTCACCGCATTTCTTTAAACTGCTCTTTGCCGTTTTTCTCGCTGCATGCAGCGGTGATTGTTCTTCGGCATGTGGCGGTTGTGGCGGGTTAGAAAACCGACCCTTCCCCGCAGATCGTTACGACGAGACGGTGAAGTTGAGCGGCCAAATTCGCATCACACCCACGGGTCTGGATTTTCTTGAGAAAAACCTCACGCCCTTGGTCGAGCAAGCGATTCCTGGTGGGTTGAGCTTCTGTTTGCCGGAAGACAACGGCAATCCACAGATCTGTTACGACAACAACGTGTGTTCAAGTGGCGCTCTGGGTTGCGACATTTCTGTGTCGATCGATGAAGCGACCATCACGCCTGCTCCCACAGACACTCTGAATGTGGGCGTGCGGCTGGGTGGACTCGACGAAGAGCTTTCGGTGCGATTCCTGGGCTCGGACTGTTTGATCAAGATGCAGAGCCCACAGGGCTCGACCATCCCGGGCACCGTGTTGGCAAGCGTTCCCGTGAAGTTCTCGGTGGATGCCCAAAGCCCCACCAAAGACGTGCGAATCGACGTTGGCGAAGTGTCCAGCGACCTCTCGGACCTGAAACTGGTGATTCGTGGCCGCGATTTCCTGGACAACATCGTGTGCATCGGTGCCAGCGCTGCAGCCAATGTGGGCGCAGTCAGAAACCTTCTGCTTGGGTTCCTTGAGCCAACCATTCAGGATGCGGTCGACAACGCCGTCCGAGGTCAGCTTTGCCGTAAATGTGACGTGAATGCTTGCGGAGCGGGTTCGACCTGTGCCGCCGATGATATTTGTGAATTTCCTGATGGTACCTGTGTGCCTCAGCCGCTTGGAATGGAAGGTCGACTGCTGCTTGGAAACACTTTGGCCGATTACACCGAGCATCCTGAAGCCGGCATGGACATGTTGGTCAAGGTCGCCGATCACGCTTCGGTAAACGACGGCCTGACGCTCGGACTGCGCTCTGGTTTTCAGCCCGACGCGATTCGGCGTTGCATTCCAGCCGACCCGACGAGTCGCCCGGACTACCTGCCGATTCCGCTGAATCCGGCGATTACCGGAAATCTGAAGCCAAGTGGTCAACCGTTTATGCTTGGATTTGGCTACCACAAGAAGGCCATTCAACACCTTCTGTGGTCTGTGTGGGGAAGCGGAGCGACCTGCATGCTCATTGATGGAGCCTCGATTTCGCAGGTTTCGTTGACGGGCTCGCTTTTCACGGCGTTGCTTCCTAGTCTGAAGTCCATCGTGCCTGGCGACTCCTCGATCTACATCAAGATCGTCCCGCAGACCGCGCCCGACGTGATTCTGGGCGCCAACACGGTCACTCCCAACGGCACGACCTACGATATTGATGACCCGCTGATGAATATCGATTGGAAGGATCTGGACATTCACATCTACGCCTTCTCGCAGGAACGATGGATGCGCTTGTTCACGCTGCGCGGAGACCTGGAGGTGCCTGTCGCGATTGTTTACGACGGCGCGGGACAGATCGTTCCGGTGATTGGAGACCTATCCAACGCGATCAAGAATATCCGACCGATGGGAGCCGAGCTCGCTTCTGAAGACCCACAACGATTGGCAGATTTGTTGCCGACGTTGATCGGCGCGGCGCTGCCTTCTTTGACGGGTTCGTTGGTGGACCCCATCACGCTTCCTGACCTCTTTGGTCTGCAGATTCAGATCGGTGACGGAGACATCACCAGCATCAGCAACAACACGATGATTGCGCTCTACGCCAATCTTGGTGTGGCTCCCCAGACACTCAGCATCACAGTTGAGCCTTTGATTTCGGATGCGACGGTCGACTACTCGGCTCGAAGTCTGAGTGGTCTGGTTCAACCGGTCGTATCGCTATCGACCGCAGCGCTTCGCAGTGACGGCATGCTCGCCCATACCCAGCCTGTCGAATGGTCGTACCGCGTCGATTCGGGATTCTGGAGCATGTGGTCTGCCGAGCAGCCACGGATCGATGATCCCGTTTTCCTCTTGCCGGGCAAACACGTCGTCGACCTGCGTGCGCGTTATCAAAACACACCAGAGTCGAAGGGCGCATATGTGTCGACGGACGTGATGATCGATTGGGATTCACCGCTTGTCGCTTTGGAACGCTCGGGTGAAATCATGCGCGCCGATGTGTCCGACCTGGTTGATACCGCCCCAATGGTGCGCTTCCGCCTTGTGGGCGAGGGCCTTAGTGCGGAGTGGACTGCGTGGAGCAACGAACGTGAATTGAACCTCGCCGGGCTGGAACTTCCTGAGCTGGTTCGCGTCGACGTGGAAGCACGTGATGCCGCGGGCCATGTGACGGCAGACACGCAGACTGTGCGCCGTTCTGCACTCAATGCTGCGCCTTCCTCGACGCCAGCAGGCACGCCGCAGACTGGATGCAATTCGACCGAAGGCAACACTTCTTTGTTCGGGCTCTTGTTTGCGCTTGGACTCTTTGCATTCCTTCGCCGTCGTCGCATCTCGCCGGTTTGGACGCTCGCTGCGTTCATGACCGTTGCGGGTTGCTCTTGCGATGACGAAGAGACGTCCTCCAACACCTGCGACCCTGCGTGTTCGTCCGGCACTTATTGTGCCGCCGGAGAGTGTGTGATCGGCTGTGAGACCAGCGATGAATGTGTGACCGGTGAGGTTTGCACCAATAATCAATGCGAGCCGACACTTCGTTGCCCAACCGGACAGAAGGCGGAATGTGCCACTGAAACGGATTGTACCTGTGTCGTGCTTTGTGAAGGCGGCTGCGGTGACAACCAGTATTGCTGCGAAGTCGACAATGCCTGTCAGGACCTGCCAGATCCCTGCGGAAAACAGGTCTGTGAACCGGGTTTCCAACCCGTGATCCTCACCCCTGCTGAAGGCGTCGAAGCGACGTGTGCTGTCACGATTGGTACCTGTGGATGCGAGGCGATGCCACCGATTGACGCCGGGTTTACCGGCTCATACCTCGACATCGATCAAAACGCGGGCGTCACGGCCATCAGCGCATACAACCTCACCTATCAGGACCTCATGATTGGCGTCGTGAATGCTGGGACACCCACATTCTTCTACGTCGATGGACTCCCCGACGGCGGCGACATTGAGGGTGCAATCGACGGCCCACGTGGCGGAATCAAAGACCGCGGTCCGAAGGTCGGTTCGCACACTTCGGTCGTTGTCGATGATGCCGGTACGATTCACGCGTTCTATCGCAGCGAGGAAACAGACTCGATGTGGTACGCCCGCGGCACCGGAACCGGCACGGCGTGGACCTTCGAAACTCGTGAGTTCGACACCACAAAACAATCGGGCTTCTTCCCCGACGCAGTGCTGCTCGATGGTGAAATCCACGTGGTCTACCTCGTCGATAATTTCGGAACGGTGCCGAATTTCGATTCGGTATTGCGCCACGCGAGCTTCCTGCCAGGCGACGCAGTCAACGCGCTGAATGTGGCGTCTGAAGACGTCGCTACGGGCGCGCCCAGCAACCCATGTGCATCCAAGTGTGCGGCGGGCACCCAGTGCTTCCCTAGCGTCTCGGAATGTGTCGCTCCGGCCAATGATTGCGGCGCAGCGTGTGCCGACGGAACGGCTTGCCTCAGCGGAACCTGCCAGGCGACCTGGAAGGCCCCGGCTGCGACCTATCGCAAGTCGATCGCGGTGTTGAACGAATTGTCGATCACTCCAAGCGGATTGCTCGTGACCAACTGGGACGGCATCGCCGAGACCGTCGTGGCCACCGAGTGGAATTCTACGACAAAAAACTGGGGACCAAGCCGTCAGACTTCGGGCGGACCCTACGCTTCGGGTCTTGTCGACGACGCGGGTGATTTGCACGTGGCCTACATGGACACCGTCAACGACACGTTGGTGTATGAAAATCTGACCAGCGGCCTAACAGAGGTGATCGTCGAAGGTGTGCGTGACTCGACTGAAGGATGGATGATCAACGATATCGGCGAGGACGTTCAATTACGTCGTGAGGCCGACGGTTCGTTGATGGTTTCGTACCAAGACGCAACCCGACACACCTTGCATATTGCGCGTCGTGGCGCGGGTGGATGGACCGTCGAAGAGCTTGCCGGTCGAACGCCCTACATGGGAAGCCACGGGTTCTTCGCGACTCTCTTGCGCGCTCCTGATTCGTTGATGATCGCTCATTTTGTCATCAACCAACAAACCATCCCGGCCACCGGCGTGGTCTCCCTTGTGAATCCTTGAACCGATGTCGAATCTAACA
>JBFFMO010000130.1:0-8316 GCA_041554035.1 Allomicrovenator sp.
CGCCTGAGGCTGACCAAATGGGCTGCCGAGCCACTGTCGACGGTCTTGATGGCCACGCGCTCGCCAGTGGGGCCAGTGGCCAGGTACACCGATCCCATGCCGCCCGATGCCAACGGCCGAACGATGATGAATTCCCCAAGCTGTGTGCCCGATTTCATTGTCGGATTCTAAGTCGGGACTTCCTCCGAGATCCACCTGCAATGAGCCATCAGCAGGCATCACATAATTAAGGTGGGAGCGAGGTTCGACGCTAATTTTTCGCCAAGGCTGTGATATAGACCCGCCGTCACCTTCTAGGATTTTAAAGTGAAGTATTTCCTTGTTCTCATTCTTTGTTTTTCGATTTCATGTGCCGATGACGCCAAGAAACAGTCGTTCTCGGGCCTGCCAGACGTGGGCATGGACAGCGCGGTTGACCTGAGCAATGACGTCAACGATGTACCCGATCAGGCGATCGATACGCCCGATCAGGGCAGCGATGTCGCCCCTGACATGCCGGTCTACAGTGTCGGGCCGATTAAGATTACGACTTGGAATATCCTTTGTTTGCGGGAGATTCAGGAGCCCGCATTCTGCAACACCGACATGGGGAACGAGTATGTACGCTCGCCGGAACAGGTCGAAGCGCTGCGCCAACATGCAGAGGCCATTGGGACTGACCTCTTGTTTTTGCAAGAGGTTGAGACCCGCGCTGCCGTCGTAAACCTGCTTCCTGGTTGGGAGGTTTTTGATATCGGCACCGTTGGGCAGAAATTGGCCGTGGCGATTGCCCCGGGCTCAGCTGTCAAAATTCGTGACGTTTCGGCACTCACTGAGTTGGACCTCGGGTCGTCGCAGCTCCGTCAGGGCCTGGTGGCTCTGGTCGACCATGCTGGCATCTCGGTGCGCATACTTGCCGTGCATCTGAAGTCTGGCTGCCAGATCGCTCCATTTGCGACGAACGACGCGAATTGCGGCGCGCTTCGGGATCAGCTCGACGTCCTGAAAGACTGGATCCGGGAGCGCGAGGCACAGAATCAGCCCTACATGATGGTCGGCGATTTCAACCGAACGCTCGAGAATAACGACCCGTTTTTTCTCGGGCTTGAGGACGCTGCCGGAAAACCTCTCTATCGGACGACCGTTGGCCAGCGCCCCAGTTGTTGGGATCATTTTCCCGAGGCCCCAAGTTACCCGTCGTTTATCGACCATCATATCGCGTCGCCGCCGGTCGTTGCGGCTTGGGGGACGCCGACCCTGAATATCTACGATTATACGGAGACTTACCCCAATGCGTGGCTCTATGTGAGCGACCATTGCGCGATCACGGCGAGCTTTGAGTGATTTCGTTGAAGTCGCGTATTTGAAGCGTATCCCCGCATCATCTATTCTTTGTTCAATGCCACGGACGGCGCCACACAGAGGTGATGTCCATGTCGAACTTCGAACAAGAGTGGGTAGAGACTTTCAAGAACGACGGATTCGTCGTGATTCGCAACCTGTTTTCGGAACAAGAAGTCGCCGAGATCCGCCAAGCGTTTGAGCGACTGCAACACACGGCAGAAGATCTACCTGAGACCTCAACGTATCGAGGCTCAGATTTCGTGATTGATCGCGAGGGCGACCGCACACGCATTCACCGCGTGGTGTGGTGTGGAGCCGCCGAATCTGTCTTGTCGTCTTTTGGCGAGGACCCAAGGATCGTCAATCTTGCGGCGACTCTTTTGGGGTCTGCTGAGCTCGACCAACTCATCAACCAAGCTCATTTTAAAATGCCCGGCGATAAGGTTGCGTTTCCCTGGCATCAGGATTCAAGGCATCGCAGGTATGGAACCCCGTTGTGGACCGACGTGAACGGCACAGGGAGCTTTGTCGAGATTGCCATGGCCATCGATCCCGTAACTCAAGAAAATGGGCCCATTCACTTCATCCCGGGTTCACACAGGCTTGGACATATTGAGCCGGCTTCCGGCACCAAGGATCTGCCTGCAGGTTCGTTTGATCCCAGCTTGAAAGTCACACCCGAGTTGCAGCCAGGAGACGTCGTCGCGTTTGGGCCGTACATGATTGACGGCAGCGAGGCGAATCAGAGCGACTCTTCTCGCAGGATGTTTTTAAACGGGTTTTCTGTGCCGGGTGCAAACCGCAGAGTGTATCCGGGAGAAGGCTCAGGGCGCCGCGTGCGAGCTACGAAATCGCGAAACGAGAACTCAAATCCTATTCCAAGCCGCGCTGCTGGCTGACCTTATGCGTAGAATCTGTCGATGCCCTGTTTGGCGTCGCTCTTTAGGTCGGCCGCCCACTGACAGTGCGGGTCACAAAGCGCTGCGATGCGGTCCATCACATCTTGCGTCCACTCGGTGAGGACCTTCCGGTGGGTGGCTTCGTCGTCTGGATGATAGGGCCGGAAGTCTTCCGGCAATGCTTCCCGCTGGAGCTCGACAGGCTCGCCAAAACGGATCGTGATGACTCCGCCTTTGCTCACCGGGGTTGCGCCCTTGAAGACCCCGCGGCACCCCGAGATCCCAACGGGCACAATCGGCAATCCAAGCGCGATGGCGGCTTGGACGGCGCCGTTTTTCCCGGGCGTAAGCTGACTTGAGGTCGCGCCTTGCGGGTAAATCTGCACGTGACGTCCGGCGTCCCGGGCCATCCGAGCCTTATCCAGAGTCGTCATCATGAACTCGTAATAAGCCTGCCGAATCGCACCCGCGTACCCGAGCTGGCTGGGGTCGGCGGCCGAACCCATGATCGAACGCGGTCGAAGAAGGCCGTCAAGCAACGCCGGGTCGGCCGCGAAACCGACGTCCACGTGGTCGCGCAGCTGGCGATATTCTTCTTCCGTGGGAGCTCGTCCAAACTCGCCAGCAAAGTCCGCGCAAATCAGGTAGCCACGTGATGCAATGGGGATATTTCCCATCTTCGAAAGTACCAAAGCACGCGATTCCGAGCGATAGTCTCGGGCTTTGACCCAGGTGACAATATGGATGTCGCGTGCGTCCAGCGCGTAGCGAATCGGCAAAAAATCGTAGCGGTGGGTGTGATTTGCCGTGATGATCGCCAATCCGGCGTTCTGCAGGTGTTCCAAGCCTTCCAGCTCGATCTTGGTGCGTTTTGGTAGGTTGAATAACCCGTGAGCCAAAGCCCGGGAGCCCGCCATCCATGCGCGGTTGTACATCGGGTCGATCGCGGTAAGTTTTGTGAAGTCGAGCACGCTAAACCCTGAACAGCTGAAGGGAGACGCCTAGAAATCGCGCCGGTGATTTTCTATCAATTGTTCAAGGCAAAAACGAGCACTTTAAGCTGCACACAGGCGCTATCGTTGTGCGGAGCCACACACAGCCGGCGCCGCCAACTCAAGGTCGGCCGTCTCGACATTGGTTTCAAACCCATCAAAAACGCTTTGAAGGCTCGCAAGCTCTTCGGCGTCGCGGGCGCACGGTTTGACCGCCAGCAGCCGGTCGAGCTTTTCCGAATCGTTGGAGACTTCCAGAAATCCCGACTCAAGAATATCGGTACCGAGCCAACTTTCGTAGGCCGGCAAACCAACCAGCTGAGCAGGTCGCGTCACTTCAAAAAGGTCGAGCTGCAGGCTCTGGTCGGAGTCCGAAAGATGTGCGGTCGAGAGCAGCATCGTGTATCGCCCCATCCATCCTTCGCTATCGGCCTCACCTTCTGCCTTTGGAGCTACATTTCGGAGTCGCCCAAAGAATTCGAGTTCGTAGCCCGCCAGACCGTTTTCGGTGGCAAACGGAAATTGGAAGTGCAGAAGATCGGCCGTGGTCGATCCGGCAAGAAAGCTGAAATAGACGCCCGTCCATGCCGCAAAAGGCCCGTCCGAGCCCGCTTCTGGCCTGAACGATTCAAAGAGTGCGAGTGTGGCTTTTTCTGATTCGTTCAAGAAAAGCGTGGGCTCGTGCTCGCAGTTATACTCGGACTCCTCAAAGGAGAATGGGTCGAGACAAACGTTGCGCCCATTGCCGACTGAGAGTGTGTTGGCCTGCGAATAGAGCGGAAATGCGAAATCGCCAAGCAGGGTCTCGTAGCGCCCGATCCACATGTCGAAGTCAAAAGCTTCCACGTAGCGCGGGATTTCGAGCAGCGCGCGGTGAGCCCTGAGTTCATCTTGGGTTGGTGCGGTGTCGGTGATGAATTGTTCGCGGTCCAAGAAGTGCGGTGATTCCCGCAGCATGAACGCGTCAAGTGCGGCGTTCCGTCGCAGCATGATCGGGACAAAAATATGTTTGTCCCATACGAGGGTCCAGGTGTCGTAGTCGGGCTCTCCCTGACATGTGGGCCTGGTGTCGAGCGAGACACGACCTACACAGGTTGGGCCGTCTTCGCAGAGCAGAGGTGCAAAATCATTCAGAAGCCAAGCGTTGTGCTCAGAAGTGCACGAAGATTCGACTTGATCGCCCTTTCCAGTATTTGTCGCGACGGTGTTTGTATCTTCACCGTTGCTGTCAGCCCCGCAAGCTGTCAGCGACAGGAGCAGAGCGCCTAAATATAAGGGTTTTTTCATTTTAACATCCATTTAGAACCAATATTGATTCATTCTAGCCTCCGATAGTCCTGTTATCAACTGATGAGGCCGTGGAGCATAAGAGAGGTCGACTTCAGGTCCGGGGCTCGGTTTTTCGGTATTCGTCACATAGTTGTTGGGCCGATTCGCCTTTGGCGTAGCGCCACATGTAGTGCGTGTTTGCCGTGACTTCGCGCATGATTCCTCGTCGTCTAAACCTTCGAGCGCTGACGTGGATTCGCGCTGGCAAGCTGCTCACCCGAGCAACTCGACGAGCGCGCCGGAAAAACTCTACATCTTCAAATAATGGCTGCTGCGGCATGCCGCCGATGGCATCGTGGAATGAACGCCGGCAGATGATTCCTTGGTCACCATACGAAAATAGATAACCGTCCAAACGTGTCACCCAACCCAAGGGCCGGTAGAGCGGGTTTCGCGCGTCAAAACGAAGTCGCAGCGTCGCCACTTGATTGGTTTCGCTCGCCGCAAAAAACTCTTGGGCTTTGTGGCCCGCGCTAAGGTCGACTTGAGTGTCCGCATGCAGGAACACAAGCAGGTCTCCCGTTGCACAGGAGGCGCCGTGGGCCATTTGTTGGCCTCGGCCGGGTGCTGATTGCAGAACGGTCGCTCCAAGGGCGCTGGCGAGCTCACGGGTTTGGTCCGTGCTGCCAGCGTCGACGACGATGATCTCCATGGGATTGAAGGCCTGCTTCGCGGACTGGATCGCGTTTTCGATGCACGAGGCTTCGTTTAACGTCGGGATGATAACGCTGACGCTTTGTTGCAACGGCTTTAAAAAATTGGGCCGTGGAACTCTGGCGATATTAAACCAACGCCAATACCCGAGCGCTTTGTATTCCGCGACGCCGCGTGGATCGAAGGTTTCGCGTGCCGAGAAAAATATATTGCCGCGTTTTCCGCGTGCTCGAACGTCCAGGAAATAGAGCCAGGCCAGGGATTTTTCGAGTTTGGTGTAGCCGCGCGGAACCAATACGTATTTGTCTGCGAAATATGACTCTGCCACCGGCGGTCGCACCAGGGCGTCGAGCTCGCCTTTCCAAAGCATCCGCATGTCGTCCATCCATGCGCCATTGATGGGATTTAGTGAGGCGTATGGCGCTTTATTTCCCCATAAAACAGGCTTATCCGAAGGCCCGTTGCCGTTGGTGAAATAGGGCAGGTGGGCACGTACCGCGGAAATAGCGTAGGCGTACTCCGTGGGGTCGTAATCGCGATCCCGCAAAACAATCGTGACTTCACGTTTTTCTGCCTTCACAAAGCGAGCGAGGTCGCGACGAAATGCAGGATCGTTCACGTGTGAGACGAGGTCTTTGCAATCGTCAAAAACGATGAATCCACCATTATAATGAACCGACCCATGCAAGTAATTCACGGCATGGGGCATGCGACGTCGTGGCCCTTGCGGGATTTCGTTGATCCCAACCGAACGTTTGACCATCGATCTTAAAAATTGCCCGACTTTTATGACGATTTCGGCATCCGACGGGGCATTTTCAATCTTGCGCGGGGAGGCGTAGACGACGTTCTTAGGCCAGATTGGCGTCCCGTCGACGTCGTTTCCGACCGCCCACGGATGGCACTCGTCCAAGAGGCCTGCCTTCATCGCACGGACGTAAAATACGACGATGCCGGCCTCGACGGCGAGCAACCACATTTGTCTGAGAAAGCAGGTGAAGAGCAGGGCGTAGCGTTTCATGTGGACTCCGATAAATCTACTGACTCATGAGTCAGTGCACATTGGGTGCCAACGACAACAGGTCTTCTGGTTGGCCAAATACGCCGCCAATGAGGGTCGAAGCCGAGTTCTGGGTGTGCAAATGAAGTCCGCGACCGAGCATAATTTGTCGGTGGTTCCGTAGGTGATGACCTTACAAGTCCTTACACGATGTCTGGAGCTATCGAATTTCCACTTTGGACTCTGTAGATCTGACGACACTTCTTGGAGGTCGGAAATGCAGAAATTAATTGGATGTTTCATATTTTTATTGGGTTGTGGGCTTGGATTGGACAAGAACTCCAAGCAGATCGACGCTCCGAACACCAATAACGTTGCGGGTGACACGACGGACGAGAGTCCTTCCACCTCGACTCAAAAAGAAGATGTCGGCGTGGACGCCACCGAAGGCGATGTTGAAGGCGTCGGAACCACCGGGTTCGCCGGTCGCGCCTGCCAGGACAATGCTGGATGCGGCGGTGAATTTGTTTGCCTGTCCGAATCCGGGATTTCGGGCGGTTATTGCACGTTGAAATGCATCGCGGATTCACATTGTGGTGAAGGCGCCCATTGTGTGGGCGCGGCCCAGAGCCCCAATAACGAAGGGCTTTGCATGCCCTTGTGCATGGTCGATGCGGATTGCCGCGGGACGGGTTTCGCCTGTTACGACTCCGATGCGGATGGGCGAAAGGAGTGTTGGTTGTCGGCCGATGGCGACCTCGCGATTGGAAGCCCTTGCAACGCGGACCAAACCTGCAGCGGTGGAATCCACGGCTACTGCCTTATGGAGACCGAATTCAAGTGGGCTGACGGCTATTGCACCAAAGAATGCACCACAAACGCAGATTGCGGGGAGGGTGCCCATTGTGGCGTGAGTGGGGCTTGTTACGCCAATTACTGCGACCGTCCCAACTACGTGCTCGATGACACCGACGACGATGGAGTGCCTGAGTGCGTTTCTGGGGCGACGGGACAAGGGGAAATCGGCTCAACTTGTGCGGATGTGAACGATTGCGCTGGCGGCCGTTGGGGGCTTTGCATCCCCGAGACCTCTGGTGGCCTTGCCAAGGGCGGGTACTGCACGCTTGGGTGCGGTGCGGGTCAGGGCGAATGCACTGCCGGCTCTACCTGTCTTGAACTCGGGGAAGGTGAGTTTGCTTGCGTGGCGACGTGTGGAGCGAACGACTCGTGTGAAGGCGGTCGCGCCTGTCTAACCGTCACCACCGATGGCCAAAAAGCCTGCCTTTAAATTCAATGAATAAAATGGAAATTAAATGAAATTATTAATTCTGACGGCTTTTTTGTGGGCGGTTTCGGCATGTGGAGATGACCTGCAGAAACGGACCGAAGCTCCGCTTATCATCTCCGAGGCGCCGAATGGCTCGGACGCCTCCAACGACACCGCAGACGACAGCGCCTGCGTTCCGACCTCATCCTGCGCGGACACGGGCGCGATGTGTGGAGAGTTTTTCGACGGGTGCAAAATCCGAAATTGTGGAAGCTGCGCCTCGGGGTCGGCATGTGTCGATGCGAAGTGTGTCGTCGAGGAACGCCTTGGGACCGCGTGTGAATCACCAGCGGACTGCGCAGGGATGGGCTGTTTGGAGCCGTCCGGCGGCTGGCGGGGTGGGTATTGCACCTCTGAATGCACCGACGACTCGACCTGTGGCCCCAATGGTGCGTGTGCCCTGCAGGCGAAGGGCAAAAGGCTCTGCGCCCTTTTATGCGATGTTGACCAAGACTGCGGTCGAGACGGCTATGCGTGCATTCCTGCCATGGACGGAACCAAGATGTGTCAGGCAGCTGCTATTGGCAATGGTTCGGTAGGAGACGCCTGTGAATCGGCGCAGGACTGCGCCCTTGCGGGCGGCTTTTGCGTGTTGGAACCGTCATTCGCGGACGGATATTGCTCCAAAACGTGCACGACGAATGCTGAATGCGATGCGGACTCGCACTGCGCGACGGGTTTTTGTTTCGCAAACGCCTGCACTCGGCCGGGTTACATCGAAAAGGATCTGGACCTCGATGCTCGCCTGGAATGCGTGCCCGTTGGGGGCCAAGGGGGCGGCTTGAACGGTGA
>JBFFMO010000131.1:0-8288 GCA_041554035.1 Allomicrovenator sp.
GTCGTTACCTCGACTCAGCATCTCAGGGATGCCCGTCTGGGCGTTGCGGAATTTGTGGCGGCAATGCGCTTGGGTGACTCGGTGACGGCCGCGAAGGCACTGCAGAATATGCAGATGCATTTCCGCGCAGCCCGACATTTGCCTGGGCAAAGGTTCGTTGAGCTGTTGGACGAGGTGATTTTTGAAGGTCGATTGAACGAGTTTGCGGCGGACGCTGGAACGACGAAGAAAAAAGAAAAGACCGTCGCTGCGAAGCTGCGCGCCGGCAAATACTCGGACACCAAGGGCTGGAATCCTTCGCAGATGCGCGTTGTTGAATTTCTGGTGTCCGGTGACCCATCCACTATTTCGAACGCAAAGCGCACGGATTTTTCGGCTGAGCTCTGTGCTTTGCCGATGCCGCGCAGCCATGACGGCACCATTGACCTCGACGCAGACTTCTAAAGTCAGTGCCGCCTTTACAGCGAAAACGCGTATTTCTAGACTTCATTCGCCCCAAGAGACTCGGCAACGATGATTGGCACCTCGATCGACCGATACAGGATAGTCGAAGAGATAGGCCACGGCGGAATGTCCGTGGTGTATCGAGGCGTCGACACAGCACTTGAACGCGACGTCGCGGTCAAGGTGCTGCACAACCATCTTGCGCGTAAGGCCGAGAGCAGGCAACGATTTCACCGCGAAGCCAAGGCGATCGCCCGCCTCAAACATCCAAATATTCTGGATGTTTACGACTATTCTTCCGAAGACGCCGAGCGCTCCTACATCGTCATGGAGTACGTGGCGGGAAATAATCTACGTGAATTTCTGGCCATCCATGGCAAGGCGCCCGCAGAAGCCGCTGCCCTCGTGGGAATCGGAATATGTGGAGCGCTGATCACCGCCCACGAACACGGCATCATCCATCGCGACCTCAAACCCGAAAATGTGATGGTCTCACTCAACGGGGATTTAAAACTGATGGATTTTGGAATCGCGCACGTGATCGATGCCGAAACCATGACCCAAACGGGCTCTTTAATGGGCAGCCCCGCCCATATGTCGC
This sequence comes from Allomicrovenator sp., assembly GCA_041554035.1. Lineage (GTDB taxonomy): Bacteria > Myxococcota_A > Bradymonadia > Bradymonadales > Bradymonadaceae > JBFFMO01. The sequence continues at coordinate 1,046 of JBFFMO010000131.1, forward strand.
CCGAAATGATCGAAGGTGAACGCGTCGACGCGCGAGCTGACGTCTTTGCGCTTGGAACGGTGCTGTATTGGCTTTCCACCGGCTCCCTACCCTTCGACGGTCAAAATGCGCCCCAAATCCTGAAGCGGGTTTTGCAGGGGCAATACGATCGACTGACGACCGTCGAACCTCAAGCCGGCCGTCATTTTCAGGCCATCGTCGATAAATGCATGGCGCATGATCCTGATGACCGCTACCAAACAGCCCGAGAAGCCCTTGCCGCGCTGACTGCATTCGTGAGTGCGGCTGGGATTGAATCTGCCGATCTGGAGCTTCGTCGCTATCTGGGGCATCCGGCCGTGTGGATGCGCGAATGGCAGGCGGCACTGGTTCCCAAGCTCATCGAGCGTGGGCAAGAGGCGTTGGCACGAGGCGATACGATGGCGGCCGTGGCGTCGTTGGACCGCGCTTTGGCCTACGAACCCGATAACACGGCGGTTCACCGGTGTTTGGCGCGCATCCACCAACGGCGGCAAACGGCCATCTTGGCGGGAGCCGCTGCGGTGATTTGCCTGGTTGGCGGCCTGGCTTATGCCTTCTGGCCAAGTCCAGAAGTGGTCGTAGCGCCTCAAGAAATCCCAGAGGTTGAAGTCGCCGTGTCACAGCCGGCCGAAAACGCCGCAGACCAAGTGTTGGCCGCTGCGGCGATTGCCTCGACGACTTCGGACGCACAGAATCTGGCCCGTATGATTGTGGAACGGACAACGACGGTCGCAAAGGATACTCCCCAGCGCCTCGTGGCGTTTCCTCCCTCGCGACCGCTTCCAATTCTGATGCCGCTTGCCGATGTGGGAGTCGTGGCCCCTGCCGAAGACCCAACTTTCACCTACGCTTTCAGGGTTTATCCTCCCGCAGCGCAAGTCATGGTGGCCGGGCGAACCTATTCTTCGTTCGAGGCGGCAAAGGGAATTTCGCTCGAAAAAGGTCGCCACGTACTGACGGCCGCAAGCCGAGGGTGCAAGAAGCGTCGCGAAATCGTCGAAGTAAACGGCCCGCAGGCACAAATTCGTGATTTGGTGCTCGAATGGGAAGACGGGACCGTGCGCGTGATGGCTGACGTGGATTCCCTGATATTCATTGGGGATGACACGCGAAACGTCGCCCGGCGTGTGTCGGGTGGCCAGTCGGCCTCGTTCAGGTTTCCCTTTGGATCGTCAGATTCTGAGAATCAACAGCGCACGACATTCCATATCGCGCCCGCGAGTGATATGACCAAGCGTCAAACGTATTCGGTCGTTGTTCGACCCGGCACGGTCGAAACCATCAACGTCGCCTTTCGAAATCGATAGCGATGAGAGTATTCATTTGGGTCTTTTTCTTGGTCTTCGCAGCTGGTTCTGTGAATGCCGAGCCGCCTGGCGAAACACCGCCAGATCCGCAGGCTTTCGTCTCGCATCTGAGTCCAGAAGAAACCCTCGAATCAGCGCAAGAAGCGTTTCGCACAGGCGACTTTGGCTCCCTTCGACGTCTTCTCGAACCTCTGCTCTTCCCCACTCCTGTCTTTGAGCGTGAGGCCGAGAGAATCGACGCTCGCCAACTTCTGGGCCTGGGCCTTTTTTTCGACGCACAGCAGGTGACCGACTCGGACGAGCGCCGCGCATTTCTGGATCTCGCACGCCAAAACTTCTTTGAACTGCTTCGGGAACGTCCAGATTTTGTGCTCGATGGGCTCCTCTACCCTGCAAGTGTGGTGGAACTCTTCGAGTCGGTTCGAACCGCTCATGCGCAGGAACTCGACGCGCTTCTGGCGGCCCAAAACGGCCCGAAAGAAGAAAGCGTTCAGACCATTTACGTCGAGCGCGACGTGAGCCGACGATCGAGGGTGCTGGCCTTTTTCCCTTTTGGAATCGGGCAGTTTCAAAATGGTGATTCGGTTAAGGGGACGCTTTTCGCCGTGGGTCAGGGGCTTTCGCTCGGACTGAACCTGACGAGTTACTTGATCGTTGAGTCGTTGCGAGGAGACGACGGGTATTACGATCCCGGTCCGGATCGACGAAGTGGCGATTATGCCGACGCACTGACGTGGCGAAATGTCATGTACGGATCGTTGACGGCGTTTGTCGCCATTTGGGCCGGATCGGTGGTCGATGCGCTGCTCAATTTCGAGGAGTTCGATGTGCGAATTCGCGCACTGGACGGACCTCCTCCGGAGTTGTTGCCGCCGGGTCAAGAGTCTGGTCCTGCGACCTTGGTTCCGTTAGGATGGTCGCTTCAATTGTCGTTCTGAGCAGTATATGCCGTCATTTTTCTCAAATTCTGGGGACGCCGTCTGGCCCGTCTCATCCCGCCTCACATCCATTGGAGCGGCTGCAGACAACGACATCGTGCTCAAAGGCATCGGTGTTGAGCCGGCGCACGCGTTGCTTCAATTTGACGGCAAGGAGTTCATCCTCCAAACGACGCACCGTTCGATCGAATGCGAAGTGAACGGAAAAAAGAAACGCAAAGTCACTCTGGCTGACGGCGACGTGGTTGGGTTTGGCACAGCCGCTCTACGTTTTTCGATTTTGGATGGCAGTCAATCGAACGAAGCCGCAGGTCACGGGTCGACCTGGGAGCTCGATGGGTTCAAAAAACTCAATGAACTCTCAAAGACCCTGCTCGGCAAATACGACGTTGAAGAGTTGCTTGAAGAATTGATGGACGCCGTGGTCGAGATCACCCACGCCCGCAAAGGATTTCTCATTCTTGCAGAGGGCGACGGGCTAGAAATCAAAGTGGCTCGGAACGTCAAAAAAGAAACGATCCTCGATGCCGCACAACAGGTCTCGGACTCGATCATCGAGAAGGTCAACAAGACCCATCTGTCGGTGATCGTGTCGGACGCGCTGAATGACGACGAATTCAACGCCTCACAATCGGTCATCAACCTGAACCTCTCCAGTGTGATGTGTGTCCCCTTGCTCGATCGTGGCAAGATGTTGGGCCTCATTTATGTCGGCAATGATGACATCAAGAATCTGTTTACCCAGCGGCACCTCGATCTTCTGACGTCGTTTGCGGCCCAGGCGAGTCTGGTCATCGCCAATGCGCTTTTTGTCAACGAATTGCGCTTCGACAACGAAAAACTCCATCGTCTTCTTCACGAGAAACGCTTCGGTCGCATCATCGGCTCCTGCGACGTGATGAAGGACGTCTATCGTACGATCGAAAAAGTCGCCCCGACCGGCGTCAATGTTCTGGTTCTTGGTGAAACCGGCACGGGCAAGGAACTTGTCGCGCATGAGATCCACAGCCGAAGCAATCGCGCCGATGGCCCGTTTGTGACGATCAATTGTGGCGCGATACCTGAGTCACTCTTGGAATCTGAGCTTTTTGGCCACGTCAAAGGTGCCTTTACCGGGGCGATTTCGACTCGCGAAGGCAAGTTTCAAGCGGCCCATAAAGGGACGATCTTTCTGGATGAAATCGGCGAGATGCCGGTGAACCTGCAGGTCAAGCTCCTGCGCGTCCTGCAGGAGCGAACGATCACCAAAGTCGGTGCAACCTCAACCGAGTTGATTGATATTCGTGTGGTTGCTGCGACAAATCGTGACCTCGAGAAAGCCGTCAAAGCCGGTGAATTCCGCGAGGATCTTTTCTACCGTCTGAACGTCGTGATGATGCGCCTGCCGCCTCTACGTGACCGTGGGGCTGATGCGGTGCTCATCGCCAAGTTCCTCGTCGGCGAGATTGCGGTAGACCTGAAAGTCCCACCCAAACAGCTTGCACAAGATGCGATCCTTGCCGTTCAAAAGTACGACTGGCCAGGCAATATCCGACAATTGGAAAACCGCCTCAAGAAGGCTCTTGTGCTTTGTGACGGAGCCATGATCGGTGCGGAAGATCTGGACCTTGAGCCCGAAATGCTCACTGCCGTCATGAATTTGGCCGATGCCAAAGAGCATTTTGCGCATCGCTATGTTCGCGATGCTCTTGGACGCAACAACGGTAATCGCACTCAGACGGCCAAAGAGCTCGGCGTCGATCCACGCACCATCTTCAGATATCTGGAAAAGGACTCCGACGATGTTGGGCTCTGACACAGATGTCGTGGAACCAGGTGCCGCCGGGATCTCTCGCTCGGGGCAAAATGACGCCAGTACTGGTCGAGCCGCACGAATAGTGTCGATGGCACAAGCCGTGCATTTTCGTTTGGTATGCGTATTACTCGCCAACATATCCCTGACCGCCTGCGTGGCATCGCCTCCTATCGAAGCCGAGCCACCCGACATCAATTTGCCGCCCCTGATCGATCCCGATCGAATTCTTCCGAGTTCGGCCATCATCACGGTGACGTCGAGCAACGAAATCGTGCTCGAGGCGTCGCAACTCTTCGACCCGAATCCAGAACCCCTGCTCTTCTATGCGTGGATCGCCGACGGTGGCTGGCTCTCACAGAACGCTCGCGTTCAGTTATCGGTCGACCAAGAGGACCTTTATCGCGACATCTATTACAGATTCGATGGCGTCCAGTACGCGTTCAATCCCTGCAATCCCAATGTGCGCGACAAGCGCAGCGAGACGATCTTCCTCTACGTGTCCGACCGGTCGTTTCTCGAAGTGACAAACACCTCGGTAACACCAGACGAAGACGGCTACTTGGAAGTGTGGGCGTGGGTGTTTCAGATACAGCCTGGAGTATGTGACGAATGAAGCGCACCGACATTCTTGTCATGATGGGGGTTGTTTTGGCTGGGTGCACAGACGCATCGAGCGACTCAAAGACGCCCGGTGTGCGTTGCGTCGCCGATTCGGAATGCCCAAGTCAATTGATTTGTCGCTACGACGTCTGCGTGAGCTCCGAAGTCGTTCCGCGTGAACTTTCATTTCGTCTGGTCCCCCCAAACTCGACGACCTGGAAACCCCAATCGGTTTCGGAGTCGACGGTTAATGTGGATGAACCCGTGCCCATCGCTCTGGTCCCCAGCATCCGAGTCGCCGGCAAACTCCTTTACGTCAACGAAGCCAATCAGGTGCGACCCGACGGCCCATCGGGAGTTCTGACGTTTCGGCGAGAGGGACAAAACCAATCGCTGGAACAGTATCGTGTCGAATCGGACAGTCGTTACTCGACCTACTTGCTCCCCGGTCGCTACGACGTTTCGTTCATTCCAGATGACTCAAGCGCCCCACCCGTTGGGTTTGGAACGCGTGATTTTGTTCTGGATACCGATCCTGAACTCACGGTTCCTGTGCGGGCCATCTCGGTGACGGGTTCGTTGCGGGACTCTCCCGGTCCCGGAATTCGAGCCGAAGCGGTTCAGAATGCCTCGGTGGTGGCGGTCTCCAGAACCACAGGGGCACTCTCAAGTGTGGGAACGACCGATTCCGAAGGTTTTTTCACCTTCAACGTTTTGCCTCAGGCCGATATCTATGACCTGCGGGTGAGTTACGAAACCAATGATTACCTGCGCGAGATCACGATCTTCCATGCCCTCGATTGCACGATGGCTCAGTGTTCGAACCTTTTGGGCGAGGACGACACCTTTCAAGTATCACTTGAGGCGACGGTTGGAGACTCCGCACAGCGTCAGGTTAACCTCGTCCCTGACAGGACCGAGACGATCCCTGATTTCAGCGGCGTAGTGATTGAGATGAACGGCACGATGCCTTGGGGCACCGCTCGTGTTCGACGAACGCTCGACGCGTCAGGCTCGTTTGCTGCTCGACTGCCGCACGGTGATTATGAGGTCGTTGTTTCAACGCCGCAGTCGTTTCCGTTGTCGGGCAAACGCGACTCGCTTGCTCTCGCAATCGACGACACGGCGGTAACCATTGGTTTGTCGGCAAAGGTCAGCGCTTCGATCGAAGTACTGGATCTGGAGAACCTACCTGCGGCCGATGCTCGGCTGGAGTTTCAGCGCCAGGACGCCTCAGACCCGGTGGTAGTGACCGCGAACGCTGAGGGCAAAGTTGATGTGTTACTTGAGAATGTGCCTCATCGAATCGTCATCACCGCGATGCAAAACGGGGTCGCGCGTGCAGTGGTCGCTTGGACTCCTTCGTCGCCGACGCTGTCGGTTCATCTTCCGGCGGCGGCGGTGCTGACCGGGAGTGTTCTAGGCGCCCCTGCCGATGCATCCAACAAGGAATGGCAGGCTGTCGAAGATGTCGCTGTTCAGGTGTTGGAGAACTACGATGGTTCGCTCGTCACGGTCGGCGAAACGACGACACGGGCTGACGGCACGTTTCGAGTGATTATTCCGGCATCGGTTCGATGACGCCGCCTGCGATGTTTCGCCGCGTCGACATCAACATTTGATACGCCTCAGGATGTTCTTTTCGACACCGAACCGTCCAGAGCCGCACCTTTTCTTCCCACGCGGGTTCTCTAGACGTCATCGTTCCAGCCGATTTGATCAAGAACTCAGCCTGACTTCGACATGAAGAGTCGGCCGATTTGGATTCCGAGAGCATGTGACCGGTGTAGGGATCCCAAATCTGGTTCGACTGCACACCACGAAAAGCGCCAATCAACATCGGGATCGAAAACAGGAGCATCAAGGTCCCGAAAATCAGGAGACCTGATCGGCGAATGATTTTAGTGCGATGTTCGTCCATGGAAACCTCGGGTGTGCTTATTGCGCATCGAGAAGATCGTGGCAACACTTGGGCAAGAAATAGACTGGGGAAGCCAAGGCTTCCCCAGTCTCGTGCTGCACGAGGGCGTTTTTCCACTCGCCGGAGCGAGTGGGCAGCATTTTTCTTTAAATTCTTTTGGGGTGACGCGGGGTCAGCTGGCCATTTCGTCGAGCGTGATTTCGTCGACGCCTGGGACAGTCTTGAGGCGGTCTTTGGAGATCTTCCAGGCTTGCTCGAGAATCCATGAGATGGAGCGATCTTGGCGAAGCGCTTCCTGTTTGGTCTCGTGGAGAAGATCTTCGGTCACATAGAGAGTAAGTTTTTTCTTCGCCGCCATGGTCCATCCGTGGAACAGGGTTTATTGGTCATCAGGTAAGACGCTCACGGTGCGTGTCGCACTTTGTCCTACATCTGCGTACATCGTATGTTGATCTTCGAGGCGTGCAATTTTTTTCAGCCAAAATGTCGAAACGCATTTCAACCATTTGAATTAGAACGACTTCTTAAGGGTATCTAGAAAATGCTTTCACAATCCGCAGCGGATGAACTTAAACCTTTCCTCGAATCGCTCGTTCGCGACTGTGATCCCGATGAGGTCGACAACGATCCTGTCGGATTGGTACGTGATTACGACGCGAAC
>JBFFMO010000132.1:0-8270 GCA_041554035.1 Allomicrovenator sp.
AGGAGCCACTGGATGTGCTGTCCATAGAGCGCACGGGCCAATTCAATGGAGTCTATCATGTATTGCACGGGGCTATTTCACCAGTAGAAGGTATCGGTCCCGATGAGATTCGCGTTCGGTGCGGTCTTTGACGTCGAGCTGAACGTAAATCCCCATCATTTCGGCCAGACGATGCTGGTAACCAAGATAAACCTGGGTCAGCAACGTGTCGGCCTCAGGCTGGGTGGCAAAAAACTTTCCGCCATGGGTCAAGTCAAAGACCACAACCGAGTCATCCGCCCCGGGATATTGCAGCGTCAAAGCCGCGATATAACGCGCCAAGACGTCGGAAACTGGGTCCTGATTTTCGGTTCGAAGCGCGTTATCGTCCCATTCCGCGCCCGCGCGCACGCTTCCCGTGACACGGCCTTCAGCGAAGGCCGGTGTGAAAAAAAGCATCAATGGGCAGACAAAACTAACGAAGTTCCGGAACACCTGTCACCACACCTGAACCAAGGAATTCAGCCGCATCCTGCCGGGCACCTGCATCACGAAACAACACAAAATGACCGTCGTAGCCATCGGGCTGGTACTGACGCCCAACAACCGTGAAGGGCACTTGCGCCACCGTCACATTCCCACTCACGGGACCAGGGCTCGTGGGGACGCCGCTGATCGGGTCAATCATCGGCTCGATATAAGTCGCCAACAAGGCGATGGCCAAGGTGTCGAGCGCCGAAGGTGGAGTGAACGTGTCCGTGACACCGTGCGTTTGAAAAATATGTTTAGAGGTCGTGACCCCATCGATCGGGGCAGACGTCATTCGACGCGCGAAATTGACGGGATCGACCGGATCGAAGTAGCCCTGCAACAACTGAATCACCGGATGGTTCACGCCCACCGATGGATCTTGCAGCACGATCTTGAGCGCCCCAAGTGAATTGACCGGGCTTGTTTTGCCCACCAACGCGTTCACAAGACTCGCGCCCGCTCCCGAAAGGATCGCGCCGCGAACTCGGCTTTCGAACGGCAACGCCAAGGGGCCGGTTGTGCCACCTTGAGAATGCCCCAAAAACCAAATCTGATTGGGATCCAAAGGCACCGCGACACCCGTTGGGGAAACCGCCGCTGTGATAGGATCGCTGGCAATCCACGAAACGAGGCTGGCGATCTCGGCCCCGCCTTGAAGGAAGTTCCCAAGCGCCGCATCAGGGTTTGCGTAGTTGTAAACCAGCCCGTTTGGATGGGCGTCGCTCTCACCCCGACGATTGAAATGTTGCACCTGATCCCACCCGATCGTGACGAATTTTACAGGCGTCCCGTCGACATCGATCGTCGTGAACAGCTCGCTGACTTGATCCACATGACCGCGGTAATTCCCGCCGGTGCCATGAGCCACAAGCAACACGGGCCAACCTTCTGCAGGCGCCGTGTCCGCAGGCACTGTCATCGCAAAACATACGTCTTCGCGGCGTTTCGCACCGGGTGAGGCCGCTCCACCTTCATCCAAATAGGGAGCCGTGCCCGCCTGATAGATCGGCAGCGACATTTTGCCCTGAATTTCATCAAAGACCGTCGAGGCTGCAAAACATCCACGAACATGCGCATCGTCTGCCAGACCGTCATCACACGGCGACACAACCCCTGTGTCACATTGAGTCAACTCACTTGCGACTGGCATTTCGCCTTTGGCGTCATCGACCAAGGCCCGCATGGGTTCGATGGGGTTTCCTGTCGTAAACACGGCTGCGAATGAAATGGTCGCTTCAGCAACCGGGGTCGCCGTCGTGTCCGCAAGGTAGGCCCGCAAGGTCGCATAGGCGTCCCAGGCGTCGCCTTTTGCCCCGGTGGGCCGTGTTGCACCAAGCATCGCCTCGAAGTCAGCGTCACGAGCAATCGCCGTTCCCGCGTCATCCTTGATGACGTTGCTCAACACCACCGCATAGGTGGTGTTGGGCGCCAGAGGACGGCCGACGGCGGGCCGAACGACCAGATTATTGGGGCAGATATACCGATTGCGCCCGCTTGAACCGTTCCATCCAAAGGCCTGCGCACGCCCATAATTCGGACTGGCTGGATCAATATCGATCAACTGCACAGGTTTATTATCACCATTGGCGTTCAACGAATCGAAATCAGGGGTCTTAGAAAAGCGCAAAAACACTGCGGAGTTCGGACTGAAGCGATCCTGGGTTGCCGAGATGGCGTCCAGGTAGCGTTGAACCAAATCAAACCCCAGCACACCATTTCCGGGTGTAGGATGTCCCGTCAGCACCGGATGACCATTCTTGAGCCGCGCGTCGCTCGGATAGGGATGGCGATAGAAATCCGCAAGGGCATCGGTCTCCGGGACTTCGAAATATGCCCGGAACGGCCCGTCATCCACGACACAATCGGCTCCTTCCCAAGGACGCGGTAAGCCCGCCGGACCCGCCAGACAAATCGGCTCACTGTCAGGCTGAAGCGGACTGACTCCGCAGCCAAGCCCCGCCAGACATTCCGAAGTTTTTTCGCAGGAAGCACCGACATCCAAGACACCGGTCGTCGTGCACACACCGCTGAAACCCTGAGGCGCACAAATCAACCCGGCTTCGCATTCGGATACCAGCCCACATTCGCCGCCCGCGGGGACCGTTCCCGCTTCAACACAGGCGGTCGTGACCGCGTCGCAGTACGCGCCTGCGGTGCATTGCGCCGTGAGCTCACAAGGCTGGCCGATCTCGATATTGCCTTCGGCCCCGCAGATCCCTTCAACGCAAATCAAGCCGGCTCGACACATATTCGTGTCGTCGCATGCAGCGCCAAAAGTCACGCCAGGCGGCACCACGCTATTATTTGTGTTGTTGGTGGTCTGATTATTGACCGTTTGCGGCGGAGTGAACTCCGACTCCTGACAGGCGGACAAAATCACAAGCGCAATTAAGGCGTTTTTAACACGCAGCATCAGTCTACTCCGAAGGAAGAATAAACTGATGGTACCTCACCTAGGTATCGGAGCAAGCAGGTACCTTTGCGTCCCTGCCTCCGCCTAGCGCGCGAAGTTGCGGATCCAACGGATCAGGCCAAAGATATTGAAGAGCATGAACGCGCCAAAGAGCGCCGTGGCAACCACGTACCAAATATGGTCGCGCGGAACGACGTCCGCTTGAACCAGGTAAGCATCGACACACACTGGATTATTATCCAAAATTTCGCGGACCTGTGCGTCCGTCGGGCCCTCGCTCAGCTTTTTCTCGGCACGCTCGGCCGGACTCGCCTCGTCATACTCAGCCTTCCACTGCACAAGGATCACGTCACGTCGACGCTTGTCGATCGCCTGAATATCCTCGGGACGCAACGTCTCACAAAACTCAATCCCATAGCGTTTACGGTAATAGTCGCGCAGCCCGTTATAACGCTCCGGCATCTCGCTAAACGCCACCAATCGGCCCTGCCCCTGGAAAAATGTGCGGTCGATGTCGTCCTTGGGCGCGTCGTTCAACTCATCGGTGATATTGTCTGGAAGCTCGGTCTCTTCTTCAACGAAGATCCATCCTCCAACCATCCTCGAATACAAGTATCGCGCGCTCTGACTGCGTTGCGTTGGAATCCCGGACAATGAAACCAGACGATTATGGGGAATCGTTGGCTTCCAATTCGGATCGTCGGAAGTCTTTGAGGCAAACTCAGTGATGTCGCCAAGTGCCACCGGTTCACTGGACGAAAAAAAATACGCCACATCCTCAGTCCAGTCGCTCACGATCCACAAAGCGGTCGCGATCACGCCGATCATCAGAAAAGGACGTAAGACCGATGGCGAACTCTCATCCGCGAGGTCTAATAATTCCTCATCGATATCAGCATGTTGTGGTCGCGATAATTCGTTTTCTGGCATCACTCGCCTTTGCTCACTGCTCTCCCATGCTTAGAGCACAGGCATTGTCCAAAGTTCCGGCGGCGCCACATTATTTCGCTGACTCGTCGAAAACAAGGCCATACCGCGGGTCGTTCGAACTTGAAAGATTGACGGACCACCAAAACGAGACCTACCATGAGTTTTGTCGATCCTCGTGAGAGCCTCCGGTGCCGCGCATCGTTTACACGGACATCTCCGGTCAAGAACGCTCCGTCCCATTTGGTGGCGACTATCCAGTCGTTTCCATCGGACGCGCCACTGACTGTACCATCCGCTCCAACCGAAAGTCTGTCTCTCGGCGTCATGCGGAGTTTCGCTATTCGAACGGCCAATTTGAGATCATCGATCTGAACAGCTCGAATGGCACCTTTGTGATCATCAACAACGAGCGGAAACCCGTTGTGGGCCGCGAGTTTCTCGCCATCAACGACGAAGTTTGGTGCGGAGACTTCATTCTTCATTTCGTTGAAGATGAACACGATTCACAGGCTGCGGATTCCGCCTTTGACGCCTTTGCCGCTCCCACGCAAAACGGCGGCAACGTCAGCTTTGCACAGAGCCAGCCCCAAAAGCAGGACTTCGGGTTCGATTACGACGCGCCCTTCCACCCGGGAATCGACGATTACCCGCGTGGCATCGAAGAGGCCTCGAGCGTCGCCTGGGGTTCCACGCATCCCCCGACAGCGGTGGATGGGCCCGACATGACGATGGAGCGATCCTCGGACATGGAACGCCTCAAGGCGGAACGCCAATCGATCCAGGAACTCGCCGAACGGCAAAGCGCGGAGCTCGAAGAACTCCAACGTCGCCTTGATGCCGAACGACGAAAAGTCGAAGACTACGAAGCGAAATCCGAACGAACGTCCAATGTCCCCCTCGGGGATATGCAGAAGCTGCGCGACGATGTCGCACGTCTCGAAGACGAAAAGACGTCTGAAGCCGAGCAATCTCGCCTTTCCAAGAGCGAAATCAGCCGTCTGGCAGCCGAACTCGACGGCGTGCGCGAAGAAAAACGCCGACTTGAGGAAAAGCTTCATACGGCGTTGCAGTCTTCCGAACGTGGACATGACGCCGAAGCGCGCCTTGAAGAGACCAAACGGCGCTCTCAAAATCTGGAACAAGAACTCGACTCCGCCCTGACTCGGGTCGCGGAACTCGAGGAACACCTCAACTCGCAGGCCAATGCCCTCGAAGAACGCCAACGCTTCAAAGAGAACTTGCTTGCGCGTGACCGTGACATCGAAGCACTTGAAACCGAAGTCGAGAGACTCCAACACGATTTGGCCATTGTCTCGCAACAGTTTCAGGACGCTTCAAGCACTTCAGAAAAAGGCCAACGGGCCATCGAAGAAACCGAAGCGCTTCGACGTGAAGTCGAGCGACATAAACGACTGGTGGAAGAGTTCGAACGTCAGAATCGAGAACTGACGGCCGAATCCGACGAACTCAGGTCGAGTGTTGAGAGCGCACAATCGACTTCCGCGGTCGTGGAATCAAGAATCGATGACTTGGAATCCGAAATCGAGGCGACCAGGGCCGAGCTTGAAGCCATGCGACGCGACCGCGACCGGGCCTCACAGAGTCTTCAGGACATGAAGTCCAAGGGTAGCGTCGAAGACCTCCGCAACGAAATCGAGGGCCTGAAACAGAGGATGAAACTCGAAAAAGAACGCTCCAAACACGATGACAATATCGCGGAGCAAAACGCCGACCTGCAGATGCGGCTCGCCGATATGACCGAATCTGCTGCTGCAGTCGAACTTGAGCTCGAAAAGGTAAGGGCTCAGCTTGCCGCGATCCCTATTGCGACGGGCACGGCCGCCGAAAACCTTCCTCCAGATGTGCTTCGCGAAATGCAGGACCGAGTCGACAGGCTCGACCGCATCGTTGACGCCATTGAGCGAACAGCACTCGATTCTTTATCAACGGTTGATCGCATTCGACTGCAATCTGCTTTAAGAGATACAGAACCTCGAGCATCTCTAAACCATTTGAAAGGCTTGCTTGGCGTAGACGCTTAGCTTGCCAGTCACAGACCCCTTGGGTACCTTAGCTGCACCCTGAACAAGAGACCTGCCTAAGCAGGCCTTTGGAGGACACCCGTGGAAGAGGGAAAAGTACCGCCGGACCTGTTCTCATTATCGGACTCAGAATCCGAACCAGACATGAGTAACACTGCCGAAAATTTCGTCGTGACAACCGGCGGACGTCTTGGAGGCGGAGGCAATTTTGGCGTCGACCTCGCTGCCGCCCTGCCAGACGAAGAAGATGCCGTCCAAGGCGCCGCTCAACGATTCAGACGTTCGAAGATCGCGCCCATGCAAATGAACGCGCCCAGTCTGGATGAACAGAATAACACCAGCGACGTTTCTGCAGCTCAACTCCAGGATTTCATCCTCGATGCTCTCGACGCTGAACCTGAACCCGCCGAATCAGAGGCTGCCGAAGAGACCATGAGGGTCGACATCGAGCACACCGGACGAATCGAAGCCCCGCTGGTTCGCCCCGAGCCGACCGTTACCTGCCCTCATTGCGCCGCGTCCAACCCGCCCGGCATGAAGTTCTGTGTCGAGTGTGGCGGAAGCCTCGCGATCGCCAAGAACGGCGAAGACGTCAAACGCAAGATCCCGCCACCCTCCGATCTCTCCAGAAAAGAAAACCCTTGGAAGATCTCGTTGGTCTCGATCAACGAAGACGGAAGCGATGGCGTCGATATTCCGCTTCAGTTCCTCGAAACCACGATCGGGAGAGAAGGCGACACACGTTTTCCTACCGACGCGTTTCTGAGCCCAAAACATGCTCGCTTGCATATCGAGAAGGGCTCACTCTTCATCGAGGACCTCTACTCTCTGAACGGGACGTTCCTGAAACTCAGAGACGAAGTCCGCCTGACTCCGGGCGATACGTTCTTGATGGGCCGCCAGGTACTTCGTTTCGAGCGTTTCGAACAAGCGATCACACCCAAGACCAAATCAGCCGACGGAACCCGCTACATGGGCAGCCCGTCTCCGGGCGGAAGCTACAAGGTGCTTCAAATCGGGATCGGTGGTGTCGTTCAAAACGTCTACTGTCTGCCTGAGTCAGGGGCGGTTCTGGGACGCGAGAAGGGAGATATCATCTTCCCGCATGATAAATTCATGTCGAGTCGCCACGCCCAGATCTACACGGGTGATGACGGAAACTGTTATCTCGTCGATTTGAATTCGTCGAACGGTACTTGGATCAAGATTTGGGAAAGAACCAATCTCCAAGACGGCGACTTCATCTTCATGGGACAGCAACTTTTCAGAATTCACGTCCGCGTCCGATAATCTTGGATCCTTTTTTTTGATGCCTCGTTCCAACGAACATCAATGAAAATGGAGACCCAAGATGATTCGACCCGCCCTCGTCACGATCGCGCTACTCCTCACAGCCAGCAACGCCGCTGCCACGCCCCCCAAGGCGGAGGCAAAGGTGACCAAAGACGGGCTGGCCAGTCTTGACGTGCAGAAGTCCGACACGCTTCTCAATGACGTCGCGGGCAAAAGCCTCCTCTACACCACCTATTTCTACACCGCAGGCGAAGCGATCGTTCATGGCTATGAAGCCAAAACGGACGTTCGCATCGTGTCGCTCAAAGAAAACCGTACGGTCTGGCGCGGAGTGGTTGGGCAGGGAGAAACCAAGAATATCCCCACCGGACAGGGCGTCTTCGCCTTCCTCGCCGACAAGAAAGCCTCGATCTTGGTGGGCACGCCGACTTCCTGCACCGCAGTTGGTTATTACGTGCGCGACCAGGACGGCAGCCTTGTATCCAAGCGCTTCCTCACCCAACTTCCATCGAGCGGGTCCGGGGCAGACAACAAAGTGATCATCTGGGCGTGGAAGGACACGAAGGTCAAGATCACCAACATCAGTGCGGATAAGACCACTCTTTCCGACCTGACACTTAAAGCTGGGAAGCACTACACGCTCGATGCAGCCGCGTTGGCCAGTCTGAACAACAACGTTCTGGACATCAGCGCGAGCGGCCCCGACATCTCCGTTCAAGTCTATTACGATCAGGGATTTCACGTTCCGGCGGCGGACGGCCGTCTTGCTGGAAAGTTATTCCGGACCTACGTCGGCACGACCACGGAAGGCTACAACGACCTGAATTTGATCAACTACGGGCGAGCAACAAAAGCCACAGTTCGGGACGTCGAAAGCAAAGAAGTTTTGTGGCAGGGAACGATCGACGCCAAGTCGTTGCACTCGGTGCGACTCTCCGGAAAATACGTCCAGGTCGAGTCCGACGACGAAATCTCCGCTCTCGTCGCCCCCTACAATTTCCAAGGGTACGCGGAACATCATTTCGCTGGTGGACAAGAGGGCATGGGCATCGAGACCTCCTTCATGACGACCACCAGTGAAC
>JBFFMO010000133.1:0-8266 GCA_041554035.1 Allomicrovenator sp.
CAGGAAGCGGTCAAAGGGCGGGCCGATATCGCGAAAAATGAGCTGGTTGCCTTGACCAAGCAGGTCCGTGACCCGCGTGGAAGCGCCCGCAGTGACCAGACGAATCGGAGCGGCGACGCCTAAGCGCATTTGCTGGCCGGCTTGGGTCGAGGCCCAAGAGCCGAAGGTCGGCCACACCAAGTTTGCCGTGCCGAATCGATCGTAGAAGCGATTCGCGATCCGCCAATAGTTATGCGTAATCAGTTCATTGCGGACGATTGCGTCCAAGACATTGGCCACGTCCTCGATATTTGCCGGAGTCATGGCGTCAAGCTCCGCCAGCGTATGCAGTGGCTTGGTGACCGGGCGGCTGATGCATTTCGTGATTTTTGGAATCGGATTAAAACGTGACACGGAGTTCTCGGCAGTGGAGGGCCCGAATCTATAACCAAGCCCCCCTCTTTGACCACTTGCGATTGGGGAGTGGATGGAATCACTTAGCAAGGACGAATCGGCCACCTATGTAATGGTGACTAGGCGGATGCTCGCAAACTTTTTCAAAGACGTTCAACAGGCCCACACCAAATACATGGTCGACGTGGCCGGACTCAAAAGCTCCGAACTCACCGGCCAGTGGGAATACACGCTTGAGATGGTCAGGCGTGGGGAGCTGACTCGCGATGCCTTTATGGGCAAGGTTCGTCAATTCACCCAGAGCCTGACCACCAACATCAAGGGGGCAACCCTCCAAATCGCCGCGCCATCCAAAGTGGCTCTTGGCTCATGTCCGTTATGCCAGGCGGATGTTTTTGAAACCTCTAAGGTGTTTACCTGCGCTTCCGGCCGAGCGTGCACCTTCGTGATTTTCAAATCGATTGCGAAGAAGAACATCAGCGCCTCAGTGGTGAAAACCCTGCTCAAAGACGGCCGAACCAAGCCCATGAAGGGGTTTACGTCCAAGGCCGGAAAGAAGTTTGAAACCGCGCTCGAGATTCTTGCCGATGGAAAAATCGGCTTCCACTTCGAAGACAAAAAGGGGGCGACATGAACGACAACAAGGGCAGGGCGCTTGTGTACCTGGAAAGCGCGCTAGGTGAGGACATGCGGGCTTTGCTCAAAGACGAAAAGACCACCGAAATCATGGTCAACCCCGACGGCCGCGTGTGGGTGGAGCAGGTAGGGCTTGGCATGTACGACACCAAGGTCCGACTGCTCGCCACAGACATCAGCCGAATCATCTCGTTCGTCGCCAGTTCCGTGGACGTCGTTTGCAACGAGGCAAACCCGTCACTTGCCGCCACTTTGCCAAGCGGCGAGCGGTTTCAAGGATTCATGGGCTCCATCGTTTCAGGGCCGTCGTTTGTGATTCGCCGGCGAGCAACTCAGGTCTTCACATTGCAGGATTACATCAATCAGGGCGTACTCACAGCAACGAGAGCTCGAGCTATTTTTGATGCCGTTCACGCCCGCAAAAACATTCTCATCGTAGGAGGCACAGGCACCGGAAAAACCACGCTCGCAAACGCCATCTTGTCGGTCATCTCGAAGACCAACCATCGCATCGTGACCATCGAAGACACACCTGAGCTTCAGTGTTCCGCTCCAAATCACATTGCGTTCTTTGTTCGCGAAGAGGTCGGTTTCACCTGGCAAAAGGCGGTGAAGGATTCTCTTCGTGTTCGCCCCGACCGGATTGTCGTGGGCGAGGTTCGAGACGGAAGCGCGCTCGATTTGCTCAAAGCCTGGAACACCGGACACAACGGCGGGTGTGCGACGATTCACGCGAACTCGGCCGCCCAGGGACTTCGGCGGCTCGAATCGCTCATCGCCGAGGCATCGACCAACGTCCCCAGAGACTTGATTGCCGAAGCGGTCAATCTGGTCGTTCATATAAGAAGGACCAACGAGGGCAGGGTGGTCGACACCGTGGCCGAGGTCACGGGATGGAGCGAAAGTGGATACTCGATGACGACCCTTGAGTGAGGTCATGGTTCCAGACTAAGCCAATCGTTGACGTATGCGGCAAATTTTGGAATCCGTCCTAAGCCATAGGTTCGCAGGTTCCACGGATTGGAATCATCTCCATAAACGCCGCCCGCGTTGTAGGCTGCAACAATCAAAATGGGGTCGAGTCTATAACGGTCCGCTTGGTGGCGCATGTAGGCCGTTCCAAGCGTGATGGAAATGTCGGGGACACATAAATGGCCAAGGTAGAGTTCAGTCTCCACGCCCGCAAATGTTGTTTGCAGGTCATACTTTTTGGCCATTGAGCGCGCGGTCGACAGAAGCGTTTGCATCAATCCCGCAGAGACCCGATGAGGTCGAGTCTTGTAATCGACAAATCTCAAGTCGTCTTCGTCACGAAGAGAAATCGGGTCAAAGTGAAAGGTTTTTGGGATACGGCGCGCTTCAATTGCTATCATGCCCGCAATCCAAGCCTCCGGTATCTCAAATCGTTCAGCGGCCGCAGCGATTGTCGCCCCGTGTTCTGTCTGAAGAGTTTGCATCGTGAGGGGTTTGCCCTTCGTGCGCAGCACAGCGTTTACGCGAGACGTCGATGTGTTGATGAAACCACTTGGCAAGCGAACGCCGGCTATGTCGAGGCTCAGCTTCGAAGTGGGTTCGAGGTTCCAATGATTTCGCCCATGATCAGCCATATTATCCCCGCAAGGGCCAGCCGGTGGTGCACATTAAGCGCCATCCAGCCGTCAGCCGGGTGGCAGCAGCTTACAGACGTTCCAAATCGGCCAGACGTTTCTCATATTCCTTAACCGCGTCCATTATCAGCCATGATTCTTCCCAAACAGCTTCAAACCCAGTTTTTCAATTTGCGTAGGAGTAATATGTTATTGTGGGCTGGCCAATCACCCTCCATTTATTCATTCGAATACTCCCGAACAAACAAAACGTTTGCGATTGACGGTCGGCAGCCCCTGAAGATGTTACATAAGTTTGTTGGCGAAGACGGACCCTGCGAAATCGGTGTCGAAAGGGCTGGGTCAGCCTCTGTAACCGTGAAGCACGGCGTTTTCAATACATGTGCTTTTTTGCGCATACCCATTCAGAGATGTCGCAACAATCTCGCCATCGGCCGATATCCGTCGCCAACGCCAATCTTGGACAAGGCCCTTATAGAACTGCCACCTATCGTCGCTATCGAAGAATTTCCACTTATCTTCTCCTTCGTAGGCTTTCCAATTGTTATGACGACCTGACATGTCGGCCATTTGGTTCTCCATGTGCTTAGTTTTGAATCTGAATTGTGCGCAACCTTTCAATTCCCACTGCTCGCAATTCCGCGGCACCTCGCGTGTCTAAAACGTCACGGCGAATAAGGTTCAAGTACCGCAGTGACTTCGGCCGTCATCACATCCCCTTCCTGCAATTGAAGACAGATACTACAATCCGCGTCAGGCTCTTTGGTTACGAGTCCGAAGATGTTCGGACCGTGGGGCCCAAGATTCCCATGAGCGTAATCGAACAGGAATCGTTCATCGTACCATGGTATAGTGGATCTTCGCAGCCAAACCCCCCACTCAGTAATCGCACGAACCCGGTAATCTCCATTGTCTTCTGGGAACAAAAAGTGGACGCTCAGATATTTGGGACGAGGAATTCTAACCAAGATGTCGACGCGAGGCCATCCATTCTCTGGTAGTTCAAGCTGAAGGGCGGCAATGAACTCTGGGGTCATTTCACCACAGTCGACATTTTCAATCTTCCATTCCATCACGTCCGGTAGTGGAATCGAAGGGTCTATCATGGAGCGGTTGAAATCGACGACCGACGACTCAAAGGAGAACGGTGACTCGTCAAATGACGGAATACGGAGGGTGTACATGCTCATTCTTCATTCCTTTAAACGGAAAAATCTGGTTGTGAACTCTTGGTTAGCGATTGGCTTACCGTCAGTCTGTTTGCCAATGCCAGCTGCGGCGTGATCACGAAGAAGTTCGGGAAGCTCCCCAGCTTCAACAAAACCGTTTTCGGCCGCTTGCTTGGTGAGTCGCGTCTCGTTGACCCACTTGTTTTTCGCGTTTCCCGAGATAATGACCACCCCATTCGGTTTCAAAACTCGCCTCGTCTCAGAGTTCATTACTGCATATTTATAAGGGTTAATTGCATGAACTTCATTGACACTAGAATCTCCTAAAGGAATGTTTTTTTCAACGTTGGCTACGTGGTTAACCCCGGGACCGGCCTTTATGTCGACATTCTCTGCAGATTTCATCGCGTTTTGGCCAGCGCCTAAATTTGCTCTCATGTGCGGGTCGTTCGGCATTCTATTAATGTCCGCCCGCGTGTTCCTAATCGCTTGTCTACCAGCCGTGACCAAAAGGCCAGCTGCCAAGAAATATTCTAAATCTCTCAACGTTTGAACGTAGCGAGACACTTCATCGAGGTCGGCGTCCGCGGCAATAATTGCGCCTATCCCTGCGGATAGGCTTTCTTCCGCAGCAGCGAGTCCTTGGAGTCTATAGGCCCATATCGCCTGATATTCATGAAGTGAGATGCCTTGCCCGTGGTCAATGCCAATCGAATCTAGTCCGTCGGTCCTTATTCCTGCCGTCATTTTCAACGGCTCTCCGGAATCTATTGCGTTCTCGTAATTTATTGCGTTGTCGCTACCCCCTCCGCCCTTGAATCCATCATCGCTTTCAAGCGGAACATTCCCTAAGTTTCCGGTCGGGTCATTTAGGTTGACTGGATTTCCACGCACATACGCATACAGGTTGGGTCCATCCACAAACCCGCTGGGGTCTGGCGTGAGCCATTTCCCAAGCCATGGCGCGTAGTATCTGGCGGAGTGGTAATTCAGTCCTGATTCTTCGTCCCGCTCTTTGCCCGTAAATCGGTAACGCTTCTTCTCAAAACTCCCGTACGTCGACTCGCCGTAAGCCGTATAAGCCTCTCGGCTGATTTTTGCGCCCGTGTCATCAACGGTTGTTGACGCCGAGCCCAGATGGTCGCTCAGGGTGTACTGCTCGGCCGGTCGACTGGACTCACCGGGTAACACCTCGCCGCTTCGTCCACGGAAAATCGCGGTGCCCGCATCGTGGATAAAGGCCAGTGAATTCGATGCCTCAGGCTGTCCACTTCGAATCAACCGCGTGAGCTCAAAAGCGCCCAAATAGTAGGTGATTTCGTGCCGACCTGTGGTCGACTTGATTTTGACCCGTCGCTCACCACCCCCGTCGTACAAATACTGTCCGACTTTGGTGGCCGCACTTCCGCTGACTTGGACCTTAAACAGACTTAAGCGTCGTGCCCCGTCCCACATGTAGTGGCGCTCGGTGTTCTCTTGGGTCATGCAGCCGGTGGGGCCGTAGACGTAAGTGTAGGTGGTGCCACCCACGGTCATCGAGGCGAGCCGATTGCTCCCGGAGGCAAAGCTGTAGTTTCGTGTGTAGCCCGATGTGCCTTCTGAAGGGGTGTGGCTTAAGCTTTGGAGGCCCGAGGTCTTGTCGTAGCTGTAGGTTTCGTTAAACGCACGCACATCGTTTGGGTCAGAAAGCTGGGCTGTGACTGTGTCGTCCCAGGGGGCCGATGGGGCTCGATTGACGTGCTCAAAGCCTTGCGAAGAAAGCAGACGTCCAAGTGGGTCGTACTGAAATTGCCGGATTTGTGCGTCGGTCGGCAGGCTAAACCCGTACCCTTGAAGGCTTGTGGGCTGGGCAAAGCGCGATGCGATGGCGGCCCCCTCGCTGCTCTTGTCGATGAGCGCCAGGACGTTTCCATCGAGGTCATCGTGGTAGCCACAATCCTCAAACACGGCTCCTGTGGCGGAGTAGGTGGTTCCAGTTTTTGTGCACACTTGGGCGCGCATGCGCCGCAGTCGGAAGGTTTGTGAGTCGTAGGCGTAGCGGGTGACGACACCGTTTCGAACGAATGATGCGTCTAAGGGCGTCGACTTCGATGTTTGAAGGGCAGGCGATTGGTAAAATACCCGTGGTTGTCGACGGATGGGTGAGTCCGGGCTTTTTGAGGTGTGGACTTAAAGACACCAAGTGGCTCAAAACTGGCGACGCAATGGGATTTGCGCCCGATTCCAAATGGCGTATCGTTTGGCTCCAAACGTTTCGAAGCATCCCATAAGCCTAAGCCGGACCGCATGCCATGAACTCGAATCGGCTCATTTTCATCCTCAGCATCGTGACTTTCATAGTATTCGCGGGATGCTCCAACGACACGAATCATGCTGCCGATACGTCCGGCGTGGATGCCTCAAACGATGCAGGGTCCACTCAAGATACGGATGCCGACACAACCGACGCAGGGCCGCAATGGATCGACGCCGAACGGGCGTTAGAGTTGGTCGATCCCTTTATCGGAAGCGGCGGTTTTGCGTTTGGATATGCGGCGCTCACCCCGGCGGCGCAGGTGCCCAATGGCCTTGTTAGACTTGGCCCGGATACCTCCCTGAACGGTCAAGCCCCTGCGCAATCGCATTTCAGCGGATATAATTTTAATGACGTCGAGGTCCGTGGATTCAGCCATCTGCGTCTGGTCGGCACCGGCGCGGCGGCGTTGGGGAATTTGCGTGTTTTGCCGGTCGCCTCGGTCCCCGCCAGCCCCTGGTCGCAATACACGGCGATGGACAAAGACTCCGAGAAAGCCACACCCGGCTTTTACTCCGTGTATCTTCCCGAGGTCGGCGTCAAAGCCGAGCTCACGGCCACGCTGCGCGCGGGTTTTCACCGCTATACCAGCGACGAAACCGGTATCAAGCTGCTCTTTGATCCAGCGTCGAGCATCACGAATTCGAGCGAAACGCAGGTCACGATGAGTGTCGATGGACCGACTATTGAGGGAAACGTGGTCTATAGCGGGGACTTTGCGACCCGAAGCGGCCCATTTACCCTGTATTTCTCGGCCAAGACTGACTCGGCCCCGACGGGTGTGTCGACCTGGAATGACGACGGCGTGCAACCCGACACGACCAGCACGGCTGGCGTTCGCGGCGGTGCAGTGCTCGAATTTGACGGTGTTAAAAACGTTGAGTTGCGAGTGGGGCTATCGTTTGTCGATCCGGATCAGGCGCGGCTCCACCGTGAGGAGGTCGAGGCTAAGACCTTCGAAGAGGTCCGCGAGCAGGCTAGAATGGCCTGGCTCGATAAGCTCGGACGTGTGCGGATTCGCGGCGGCTCCGAAGACAACCTGCGGATCTTCTACACGGCGCTCTATAATGTGTGGCGGATGCCAACCCGGCTTGATGGCGTGGATGGGCGCTACCGCGGCATGGACGGCGCGATTCATCAGGCCGACGGCTCAAAGTATTATTCGGATATGTCGCTTTGGGATTCTTTTCGCACGCTGCATCCCTGGCTGATTCTGGTCGACCCTGACCTGCAACGTGACTGCCTGAACTCGATGCTGGCGATGAAGCGCGCCACCGGCTACATCCCGCGCTGGCCCGCGCTGCAGACTTATACCAACAGCATGTTGGGTACACCCGGGGACCAACTTTTTGCGGGCAGCGCGCTCAAAGGCATCGACGGGGTGGATTACGCTGAAGCCTTCGACGCGCTTTGGAATACCGCGAATCAGACGCCGCCCCCCGGCGCGATATTTAGCGGGCGCAGAGCGGTAGAGCGTTATCTTGAACTCGGATATGTCCCTGACGACGAGTACGACCAGTCGGTCTCTCGCACCCTTGAATACGCTTGGGGTGATGCAGCGCTCGCCAACCTCGCCGAGCACCTCGGCCGGGCGGAAGCCACTGAGCTAAGGACGCGCTCCGAGAATTGGAAAAACACGTTCGAGGAGGACTCGAAGTTCATGTCGCCCCGAAACGCCGACGGCAGCTTCGTAGAGATTCCCAGTAAGAGCGTGGCCTACGAAGCTCATTATACCGAGGGCAACGCCTGGCATTGGCGTTTCTACCCCACCTGGCAGGGTGACGGGTTGGCCGAGGCCTTTGGCGGCCCGCACGCCTTGCATGAAGCACTTACCGAATTCTTCGACGGCGCGGGTATCAACAAGGCCAACTTCAGTCCGCTGCTTCCGGACCCAAAATACTGGCATGGCAACGAGCACGATATTGGCGCCCCCTATCTGTTCAACTTCACCGACCATCCCGCCGACGTCGGTAAGTGGGTGCGCCTTATCCAGGCCACGGCCTACGGCACAGGACCGGATGGCCTTGTGGGTAACGATGACGGCGGAACCTTGTCGGCCTGGTATCTGTTCAGCGCGCTCGGTTTTTACCCCGTCGCCGGCTCGGACATCTACATGGTCGGCTCGCCGCTTTTCCCCGAAATCCAGGTCGACCTTGGCGATGGAAAAA
>JBFFMO010000134.1:0-8183 GCA_041554035.1 Allomicrovenator sp.
ACCGCAGATGGGTTTGGAGGTGCTGGAATCACTGCAAGCCGCAAGAGCAAGCGCGAATAAGATGAGTATGGAGCCACTGAAGTGTCTCAAGGTAACCTCGCAAAAAAAAGAATCAGTTTTGCGATGATCTTATGAGATTAGGGGCGGAAGGTAAGGGGCGGGCCTCAGAAACCGTGCACAGGCGGAATACACGTCAGTCGTTGGGGCAATTCCAACCCTGCAGCGTCTGCGCGCTGGGGACCGGGCAAAAACCGAAGCCAATCAGGTTTTGCGGGCACACGGCAACCGTGGGCGGATTGGGGGGAATCTCGCAATCATTGGCCGCCATTCCGCACCAGGCGCTTGAGGCTTGATTGAAATCCCAGCGGTAGTCGTGAACCACGTGATGGTGTTGACCCCATTGGTACTGCGAAGTGGGGCGATTGCATTTGAAGTACCCAACACCGACTTCGATGGCGCGCTTCTCTAAGATATTACCGCGATGTCCGGTGCAGGTGGGTTCTTCCATGAACCCGTATTCTGCGGCCTGAGGGTCCAGATTCACGGCGATATTTTCGGCCAACCCGTAAGGCAGACCCGCAGCTGCCGCGCGAGCGCTTGGATTCAGACCATCGGGGTTGTTATGCGCAAAAAAACCACGGGTGCACATGTCCACAGCGTGGGCGTTTGCCACGGCCCAGATCGCTTCGCTCCATGCCACCGGTCCAGCATTTCCGGCCTCAAGCGGGAATTGCGCGCGGTCTAAATTGATCAACGAAAACGTGACGCAGGCTTCCAGCCGAAACGGGTCAGCGCCGGCGTTTGCGCCGTTCATGCACTCATAGGCCAGCGGGATTTCACATTGGCCGTCGCCGTCGACGTCGTAGCCGTCATTGGCCACATTCTTAACACCCAGGACCGAGCAATCGTCGCATTGGTCGGCGTCGGCATCGCCGCACCGTGTGTTGTCGTTCGGGAATGGGTCTTGGTTGTCAACGACACCATCATTATCGGCGTCGGTCGGGCTAGGCAGCGCGCAAGAGGTTGTGTCGAATTGGCATGTCGCTGAGCATTTCAGCATTCCCGCTGGGGTTGCAGGGGTTTGAGTCGCGCAGGTCTTTCCGCCGAGTGTCGCTCCATCACATTCCTCGGTGCCACCAATGACTCCGTCTCCGCATTTGAAACACGCTGAGTCGTCGAATTGGCATGTCGAACCGCAGGTCAACGAGCCGCTGGTGAAGCCACGGCTCACACAAGTCTGCCCGTCTAGGGCATTGCCGTCGCAGGTTTCGGGCCCGCTGACGACCCCGTCACCGCACCGGAAACACTCGCTGGTTTCGAATGAACAGTTGTTTCGGCAGGTGAGTGTGCCGCCGTCGAAACCGAGCGAAGCACAGTCGTCTGTCAGCGCGATCGCCGGCTCACAGTCTTCCATGTCGTCGATCGTATTATTGGGGCATGACAACCTCGTGCAGGCCGAGGTGTCGAATTGGCATTGGTTCGAACAGCCCAGGTCGCCACCATCGAATCCCAGATCCGTGCATGCCGCTTGCAGCGCCAAACCGGGATCGCACGCCTCCTGAGCTGCCACCACGCCATCGCCACAGGGATTGGACACGGTATCCGAGTCGGGCGTCGCGGACGCGTCGGTGATTCCGTCAACACCGGCATCTGCGCCTGTTCCAAGGTCCTGCGCGTCGTCAGAAACGTTGGCGTCGCCCTGGCAATTCGCCAGAAAAAGAAGGGTGGCACTGAGCCAGAATAGTTTTTTCATTGGAACAGCTTAGCTTGTGATTTAACGGCTAACGAGTCCTAAAGTTGGCAGCCTGTCAAATTGTCGACGTAAGTGGTTGGCCGTTTCGAAGAGCCGGTCGAGTTCAGGTTTGAGGCGATCGGGAGGCGTGTTGTCGAGGTCCAACGCCGCGAGGGGGCCTTCGACCTTTTCTTTGAGCATCACCTCAAGTCGGTGGAGCTCGCCGTGCTGTAATGCGGCTGTTTCCGGATTGGGCGAAATCGCAAACGCGTGAAAGGCCGAACGGAAATTGTCGATCACTGCCCGTAGACTGGTCGCCAACATATGGACGTATGCCACCGGATCGGTCGGCGCCGCGAACATGAACTCGTCTTGTTTGAGGGTCTCCCACGTCGCCTGAACCTGATTGAACACCTGAGACCAGGCGGGCTGGTCACCCGATTCATAGGCCGCACGTCCGGCGCTTTCGACCGCACCAAGTCGAGCTCGCCATTCTTCGGTGTTGAGGCCCAGTTGCCGCTTACCGTCTCCGCGCCAGACGATGCGTTTCACGGCATCCAGAAGTGTCTCGAATCGATGCCATGCAGGGGTCAAATGGGTATCCCGATTACGGTAATCCGAAACGACGTCTTCAAGGCGACTCACCAGCGCCTGCAGCTTATCCGGGTCGGTGCGGACGGTTTCTCGAATTCCAGCGATCAGGTGCTCCGTGGCTTCGCGGAATCTGGAAAGCTCATCGCCCCACAGCTCCGAGCTGGCCCGATCGCAATCATCCAAAAGCGCCTCAATTTCGGCCCAATCCTTGAGTTCACGGGGAGGCGGGGGCTCGATTTGCGCCCAAAAACGCTGCCCGGCAATCTCACCCTCGGCCACCATCGCCATCGACTCATCGACCTGGATTTTCAGGCGAACCGGGGTTCCTGTCGGGGTGCCTTCGGCAAGCGTCAAATGGATCGAACGAATCGGGAAACGCGACTGATAGAGTCGCAAAATCACGGCGCCGCTATGATCCGCAGTGTAAAATGTGAACTCACCCTCAGCGGGCAGGCTGGACCCGCGGGCCAATAACACATGCCTTTCGCTGCGAGTTTCCCGGACGACTTCCAGACCAATATCCTTGGCAAGAACCGACGGGTTTGACAGCGCGCTCCCAGTCGGCCGCGAAGCCTCCGGCGCGCCGCGATGAACAAAAAATGGGACCGATCCCAAGGGTTCACCGGCGCTGTCTGAAAAGTCCAAAGTGAAGCGGTAGGTTCCCGTTTCGGGCAGACGGACGTTTTCGAACTCGAAGGTTCCATCATCCTGTGCCCGAACGATGGCATGCACGTCGCCTCCCTGATTGATGAGTGCGACGGTTCTAACACCCTCAAGGGTAACGACGGTGCCCATTACGTCGACGCTATCCTCGTGCGTGTAGGTCGATGAGCTTAACGCTACGGTCGTGGAATCTTGCGTGATTTCAAGCGCAGCCAGAGTCGAAGCCCGCAGCGCAGCACCAAGCGCCACGCAGGTGTCGGGTTCGTCGAGCCGCAATTCGGTGGCAAGGGTTTGGCCCGCGCAAAAGGCATCTTGTACGGCCTGACGAACAAGCGGAACGCGTGTCGATCCGCCAACCATCAAGACGTGCTGAATTTGTGAGGCCGATATGTCGGCTCGTGACTTCGCAAGATCGATGGCGCGATGGCAACACGCGATCGTCTGAGTCACCAGATCGCTCACGAGTTCTTCGAATTCGGCTCGAGAATACTCAAATTCAAGAGTGACCGGGTTGCCCGCACAATCGTCAAAAATATCGCGCCTGGCCACGTACTGAACTTCCGAGGCGCTTAGAGATTCCTTGACCTCCTGAGCCACCTTGGTGAGCAGCAAAAAGCGAGCGGCATCCTCGGATTTCGAAAGGTCCAGATCGAGCGAATAACCCTGGTCAATCAGGCGCAGTCTGAAATGTTCGGCGAGCCTTTTATCGAAGTCGTCGCCGCCCAGGAAATTATCGCCGTCGATGCCAAGCACTTGGTATTCGCCGTGAAGACTTCGGATCACCGAAACATCAAAGGTTCCGCCGCCAAGGTCGTAGACCAGAAAAATCCCGTCCTCGATGCCGTGTTTCCACGCGTGGTACATGGCGGCAGCGGTGGGTTCCTGCAACAGACCAAGCACTTCAACACCGGCAAGTTCACCTGCTCGGCGAGTTTCCTCGATCTGAAGAGCATCAAAATACGCAGGAACGGTGATGACGGCTGCATCAAGGATGGTTTCGTGATCCTCGACGACACCCGAAAAAGAGGTTGCCGCCAGACCGGTCATGGCCTTGACGATTTCAGCGGAGACATCGGCCGGCGTCATCTCCTGACCGGCGAGCGAGACCGTTTGGCCGTTGCCCATCTTTCGTTTGATCGACGTCAGGGGTTGGGGGTCGAGTCCTCTTCGATTCCAGGCTTCCCATCCATGGATGAACGCGTTCTTGCCGGGATCCCAACCAAGCACCGAAGGAAAGGTCTTTCGTTTGAATCGGTCCTCCCAGAGCACCAATTCGTCCCCCATGGGGCTCATCATCGCGATCGACGAATTCGTTGTGCCCAGATCGATACCGACTGCGCGTTTGAACGTGGCCATCATTTTCCTTGGTCGTATCTGGGAATCAGGTGTTGAACAGAAACCGGCGCCTCATCCCAGACAATCACGTCCGCCCGGGTCAACGTCATAACAGTGTTTTGCAGCTTTGAAGTGGGGAGTGGGACGTTGGAACGCACCGTTGAGATCTCTCTCGCACTCGCTGAATCCGGTCGGGGATGAGCCAATAACGCGTGGTGGATGCGTTGGTCTTCCCGAAGCGTGAGTTTTTCCCAATGGGCTTGAATCTCGGGCCGCTCGTCCGCGGGTGCCTTTTCGATGATCTTCCGGATGCGTTTTGTGAGTTCTCGACCCGAAAGTCGCGGGTCGATCTCGAGGTCATCAAAGGGGTTTTCATTTTTCATCGAGGGACCTTGGGTCGATCTTGTTTTTCAAACAAGCCTTTTGAAAACGCTCCTTATGCCCGGCCAGATCCTCATTAAGTGGAAAGGCCGCTTCGGCCAATTTGAGGTGGCCATGCACCTTTTTGAGCGTGGCTTTGATCGACGTCGGTCGGATCGTTTTTGCAAGGTCCTGCATGCTCACCTGGGCGTCATGCAGGTGCAGATACGACATCAGCATCGACGCGTTTCGGTGTCCGGGGCAAAAACCAAGCGCGAGATCCAAGTACTCTCGACGAGCTTCTCCCCGTTCGCGTTCGGCGCGGAAGACATAGAGGTCTCCCAGACGTGAGTTTTGCCCGATGCTTTCGCCACTCTTGATCGTCTTGCCAAGATGCGGCGCGAGCAGAATGCCAAGATCCACGAGCGCCTCAAAAGCTGGCGCGGTGTCCCGGCCAACCCTTCGCAGGCTCCAAAGAGTTGAAATCAACGCGCCCATCAATTCAGCCATCGCTGGCGCTGGGAAACCAAGGGCTTCGATTTGCCTCCAAGCCAGACGAAGCGGGGCTTCGATCTCCAAATCCTGTGCGGTGGTGAGGTCGATGTCGCTGAGGGATCTGGTCATCTGCTGCGCGACCAATTGGCTCACACTTTGATCGTAGGCCGCAACACTTTCGCGAATGCGCTCGGCTGCCCCCTTGGCACCGGGCTCAAATGTCCGCCAGATCTCGAACCCATCATGGCCATGGGTGATCGCAGCGGCATCCATATCGGCCGCCGATTTTCGCAACTCCGCTACGACGCTTTGCCGTCGTTCGTCCAGCGCGGGGCAGAGCAGGGCGTCGAGGATCTCGGCGGTGGCATCTTCGGGGATTTGAGGATCCAGATCTTTGAGGAGGGCCGCCAAATATCCGCTCGCGTAGAGCTGGGCCCAATTTGTGGTCGACCAGCGCAGGCAGCGAAGAGATTCTTCAAAGCGACGTCCCTGGGTCAGGCGATCGCTGAGTTCGAGGAGCAGCAGCGCATTATGATGGGCTGCTCGATCGGTGAAACCCAGGGTCTGCGCGTGATTCCAAGCTGTGGGATCGTTAGTGCCGCTGGTCAGCGCCTCGGACAAGGTGGGCCAACTTGCGGAATCTTGAAGGGCCTCAGGCCAGTCGCGCAAACGGCGGGTGTCTTTTTCGTTGGCCTGAAGCACCCCCCCTGTCAGCAGCAGGAAGAGGCCGGGCACGACGTCTTGAGCATCAAGGGCGTTTAGAAGCGCCTGATGTGCGGGCGACCACCACTTCATTCGGCTCACCCAGCCTCCGATTGGCGGAAACAGATCTGGTGGAGTACGCCCTCCATCAGCACACGATTGTCGATGCGACTCGATTTTAGGGCGATGTCGGCTTCCAAAAGCGCGTGTCGAATATCTTCGAGTTCATGACGCGTGAATCGTTCTGAGTCTTGCTGGTATCGATTCAGGAAATAGAACACGACGCCTACTGATCGAGCCCGTTCATTGCGATCATTGAGTCCGCGTACTTCAGGATCTTTGAGTTTGGCAATGATCCGGAAATGCCGAGAAATCATCGGCATCAGGCGCAACGGTGACTCACCGGCTTCGAGCATCGAGGCAAGGACCTGCAACGCTCGTTCAAAGTCGCGGCCCCCAAGGGCATCCGTGAGCGCAAACACGTTGTGGACACGGGTATGGGCGATCACATCACGCACCAGATCGATGTCCACGACTCGCACGCCGGTCCCGCCGAGGTAGAGGTCGATTCGTTCAATGGCGTCGATAAGGGGAGACAGCTCGGTGCCGCAAGCTTCGATAAGATGGGCCATCGTCTCGTCGCTGAGCCTCAGGTCTCGTTCATGGGCTTTTCGTCGCAGGAAATCCGAGATCTCGTTTTCGTAAAACGCCTTGAATTCATATTCGTCGGCGGCTTTACGCATCTTCTTGGCGGCCGAAGATCGCCCGTCCAGCGATTTGTTTCCCGTCACCGAATGGACGATCAAAACCGTCGTGTCCGATGGGTTCAGGAAGTAGTCGGCGAGCGCGTCGAATTCCTTGGTGGCCATCTCTTCGACATTTCGAAGGATCACGATTCGACGGGGGACCATGAATGGCAGTTGTTCGGCGGCCGCACGAACCCGGTCGCCCATGGCGTCTTTTCCCCGAAACTTGTCGTGATTAAATGCGTTCAATCCGTCCGGAGCGGCGGCCTTGATGATCGCCTCGACGGCTGAATCCAGCATGAAAGTGTCCGGCCCGTGCAGGTAATACACGTTCGAGAGCTTCCCGGCTTTGAGGTGTTTGAAGAGTTCGCGGCGGTCATTCGATTTACTCATTGCCGTTCCTGAAGCCTGAATCGATTCGAAAGCTTACATCTTTGATCGCTTGTGCGGCGGCTAAATCGGTCGCCGCCGAGAACGTTTCTGGTCCGGCTTTGGCGTAACCCAGTCCGATCGATCTTACCTCAAAGTCGCCGGAGGGCGCCTTGACTTGGCATTCGGCGATCAGATTTGCACCGACCCCGGCGTCGAGCTCGTCCAACCTGTCCTGAGTGATCTTGCACATCACCAGATTTTCGCCGTTGGCAGTCCAGGATGCATCGTAACCACGCGCTCGAAGTTCACCGACGAGCTGGCGCGTAAGGTCGGCTTCGCGCACCTGCAAATGTGGAGGCGTGATGATCGTGTTCACGGACAAAGGAATCTTGGCCTCTTCGAGCGAATAATGGGCACACCCACTGATGAGCAAAAACACCAAGATCATGCGGTTCGTCATGGCCGATACTTATCAGTTTTCGCTGCAAGCGTGAACCGTGTGGTGACGGGCAGGACACACACGCGTTAAGATGCGCTCATGAAGTATCAAAGGTTCTCGATAATCTGTTCGTTGGTGATGCTCGGCGCTTGTTCTGACGACTCGTACGCCAGGTTCGAAGTGGCAGGGGTGACCCAACATGCCGAATGCCTCGCCAAGGTATTCCCCTACGAACCGTATTTCCTGACAGCGAGAGACCGGCAGGATTCTGTCGGGATTCTCATGCAATCCGAGGGCGGAGGGTTCCAGGATTCTGACGTCCTCTACTTCGAGATCTTCGATGTGGCCGCAGCTACGGCTGGGGAGACCTTGGAATTCTCGGTGCCAGGGACACTGGATGCTCGAGCGATCGGCGAGTTAGAGGTCGCGCATACCTGTCCTGATCTGGTCGAAAGCATGTACCTCACCGGTGAATTGCGGTTCGACAAGTTCTCAACGGAACAAGACGATCTGATCGTAGGTGAGTTGGTGGGCGCAGGACTGCGAAGCAAACGCACAGAAACAGAAATAGCCACGACCCTAACGGGTTCGTGGCAAATCAAAGTGCATGATGGTCAGCCCTATGAAGAGTTCTACGCGAATGAACACGCAGAAGGGCGGGCTGATTTAGCAGGTTGTGAAAGGCCTAGCTCAGGCGAGCGCGGCGTGAAGTCGGCTGGCCAAACGGCCCTTTTTGCGCGACGCA
>JBFFMO010000135.1:0-8179 GCA_041554035.1 Allomicrovenator sp.
CATCGCCGGGGCCCAAGGCAGCGGGCGAAGCCTGTCAAACCGGGTACGAGTGTGATTCCGGTCAGTGCGCAGACGGAATCTGCCGTAGCGCATGCTCAAGCAACACAGACTGCCCAGCGGACGTCGTCTGCGACATTTGGGGCTTTTGCGAAGACCAGCCGCGCCCGAGTGCTCGCGCGGAGTGTGGGGATGGCGTGAGTTCGGTGGAGGGATGTTCCGTGTCGACCTGTCGAACGACTGCCGATTGTGAATCCCATCGGTGTCTTTCGGGGACTATCGCCGGCGTGGGTGTTTGTTCGCAGTCGACGCCGCCGATCGCCTGCAAAGACAACGAATTCGAAGTCTATTATATGCAGGGAGAAGGTTACTGCTTCTTGACCCAGCAATGTTCGGACCTCTCACCATGCTCACCGCCCTACGATTGCCGTGAGACAGGCGGCGGTCTTTCGATCTGCGGGCGGCTCAAATAATCACATGGTGACCGGGCACATGCCTGTGCTCACGATATCCACGCCTGCAGCATTGGCTTCGCAGGCGTTGCCGTAGTTGTTGTTGTCGCAGCCACACACGGGGGCGAAAACGAGCGGGCAAACTTGCGGCCGAACTTCGCACGTTCCAGTCCCATCGGCGGCACCGCAGGCATTGATCGGCCCGCCGTAATCGCACCATTGGGTGGCGTTGCAGACACCGCCGGTGCGGCCGCCACAGGTCAAGGGTGACGTTGGCAGAACACAGACCATATTTGTGCAGACCTCGCCTCGTTTGCATTCAAGATCTTTGGTGCAGGTACGTTGGCACTCACCGACAGACTCGATGCTGATGCCCGCTGAAGCTGCTTCACAATCGTTGCCGTAGGTGACTCCATCACAGCCGCAAACCGGGGCGTAGAGATCGTTGCATGCCAGCGGCATGACCTCACAGGTCCCGGTTTCGTCGGCGAAGCCGCAGCCTTCCGGAATATTGCAGAACTGATCCGCGGCACATGTGTCGCCGATTCGTCCGCCACAGCTGCCTGGTCCGGGAACACAGATGGCATTTTCGCAGACTTCTCCGCTTAAACATTCAGCGTCCTTGGCACACACGCGTGGGCATTCTCCAAGGCTCGCCACGTTGCTTCCAGCGGCGGCTGCGGCGCAGGGGTTGATGTAGGTCACGTTATCGCAGCCGCAAACTGGGGCGACTTCGTCGGTGCAGACTTCGGGAATGGTCTGGCACATCCCGTCGGCCGAGCCGCAAGCGTCCTGCGTCCCAAGATAACAAAAGTCGCCCACCGAACAGGCGCTGGTTTCGTTGCATACGGTGACCGCTGCGCCACAAATGCCTTCGGTGCAGAACTCGTCGCCGCATTCTTCGTTCGTTGTGCAAGCGTCGACGCAGGTGCCGGCGTCGCAGACTTGGCCCGTACAATCGGCCGAGGTCTCACAACTCCCTTCGCATGAACCCTCAGCGGCGATATTCATACTTGCCGAAGCGGCCGCGCAAGCGTTGCTGTAGGTCTTGCCGTCACAGCCGCACACGGGGTTTTCGTCAGCCGTGCATGCATCGGGGATGATCGCGCATGTGCCGGCCGCCGCGGTGCCACACTCGGCAGCGATGCCGAACTCACAGTATTGGCCGCTTGCACACGCAATTGCATCCGCACCGCCGCATGTTGTCGGCGTGAAGTCGCCGCATGCGTCGTCCGTGATTGGACAGAACTCGTCGCATACGCCGTCGGTGTACCACCCCATGATTTCGCAGGCGTCCTGTCCGTCAGATGTTAGGCCGTCGTTCTGGGCTGCATCATCCTTGGTGAACGAAGAGGAATTGATGCCGATGCTAGGCGGCGAGTCGTCCGAACAACCGGCCATCAGAACAAGCAATGCAAAACCAACCCATATTCGATTCATGAAAGTCTCTCAATAATGAACGGTGGCTACTATGCCAAGTGTCCGCCAACATTGCTAGAAAGAAGGCGCACGTCCAATTTTCAAGCGGACTTCCCGGTGTTTCGTTTGATTACAAATGGTGGGTCCCAGCAACAGCAGGACGAGCTTTCAGAGAGTGGAGGCGCACGCGCCAAGACTGACAATATCGACACCAGCAGCGTGGGCTTCGCAGGCATTTCCATAAGTTTGGAAATCGCAGCCACAGACGGGATCGTATTGAGCCGTGCAGATCTGTGGGCGGACATCGCAAGTGCCCTGTGCATCAAATTGACCACAAAGGTTTGCAGCTCCGCCGTAATTACACCATTCAGTGAGGGCGTCGCAGACGCCGCCGGAACGTCCGCCGCAGATGTTCACTTTAGGTATACACACATTATTTTCGCAGGTTTGTCCCGTGTCGCAATCGCGTGACGTGGTGCATGTCATGGGGCATGCACCGATGGTGTAGGCACTCGTGCCAGCCGTGTTGGCTTCGCATTCGTTGGTGTAGGTCGTCTGGTCGCAGCCGCAGACGGGAGCGATGTCGTCGGTACACACCTGAGGCCGCTCGGCGCAAACGCCGGTTTGGTCTGCATAGCCACAGCCCGCGAGGAGTGAGAACGAACAGAATTCACCTGCCGCGCAGGTGTCGCCAAGGCGACCACCGCATCTAAGTGCGCCTTGCACGCAGATCGAATCCTGGCAGATTTCGCCGTCTTCGCATCCGTCTGTATCGACACAGGCCCGAGGGCAAGGTCCGTCGGCCTCAATATTGGCACCGGCTGCTCCTGCTTGGCAGGCGTTGCCGTACGTGATGCCGTCGCAACCGCAAACTGGGGCGAGGTTTTTCGGGCAGGCCTGACCGACGAGCTCGCACGTCCCGTTGCCCGAAACGTTGCAGGCGTCCGCGCTGCCCATATAGCAAAAATATCCTTGTGCGCATGAAGTGGCATCGTTGCAGGTCGTGGGCAGCTGCGACACGCAGACACTGTCGACGCAATGCGAGCCCTCGTCACAGTCAACATCCTCATCGCAGGTGATGGGAACGCATTTTTCTGCAAGACATTCTTGGCCCGTGCTGCAATCCGCTGAGGTCGCGCATTCCGCGTCGCAGGATGTGTTTTTTGAGATATTCACGCCGGCGCCGGCAGCATCACAAGCCGTGTTGTAGGTCTTGCCATCACAACCGCAGACGGGTTCGACATTATTTGTGCAGTTTTCAGGACGTTCCTGACACGTCGCCGCGGCACCGTCGGTGCCGCATTGGCTCTCGATCGTAAAATTGCAGTATTCTTTTGAGGAGCAAGTCAGCCCGCCCTGACAGGTTTCGCCGGGGCAGCTTTCGTCAGCTTTGACGCAAAACTCATCGCATACGCCATCGGTGTACCAGCCCATGATCTCGCAAATGTCTTGTCCGTCGGATGTAAGGCCATCGGCTTGAGCTGCCTGATCTTTCGTAAAGGTCGAATCAACGCCAAGGCTAGGAGCGGCGTCGTCGGAACAACCGAGTGCCAGAGAACCAACCACCATTGCCAACATCCAACGCTTCATCTTGCTTCCTTCAAGTTAGGGAGCGGGAGCATGCCAGATGATGGGTTGGAAAGCTATATCTGGGCAATAAGTCGCCGTTATCGGTGGTGAAAATCCGTATCATTTGACTACGGGCAGGTGCCGTCTGCGAAGTGGTCAAATCCAGCTGCGTTGGCTTCACATGCGTTATTATAGAGGACGTTGTCACAACCGCAGACAGGTGTGATGGCGGTGTCGCAAGCCTCGGGGATGGGTTCGCATGCGCCTAATTGGTCAGCTGCGCCGCACATGCCGTCGATTCCACCGTAATTGCACCACTGACCTACGGCACATTGGAATCCTGCGATGCCACCGCACGGCGATATGCATGCACCATTCACACATGCCTGGCCTACCGCGCACTCAGCGTCGCTGCTGCAGACAGGGTTATTCGTCGAATTATTCGTGTTATTGGTCGAATTGTTGGTCGAATTATTGGTCGAATTATTTGTGGGCGTCGAGGTCGTTTGACAGATATTAGCGACGCAACTTTTCCCATCACTACACTCGGAAGACAAAGTGCAGGAGCCATGATCCATCTGCCATTGCTGGTGAATATCATCGAGCAATTCGGGCGGCAGCTGGCTTCCCTGTCCGCAAACACCAAATCCCATCCCCTGAGTCAGAAAAGGGAAATCGGGCGGACATTCAAAACCATTCTCGACCACGACGGCTTGTTCGAACACGCAGTAGTTGGTTCCGTCGATATCGACGGCATCACCCGCGCCGCATTCGTTTTCTTTGGCGTCCGAGCACGAGACAAAAATCAAGGTGCTCAATAAAAGGAGGCATTTTATGGGGTTCATTTCTTTTCCTCAGTTGGCGACCATAAGATTGAGAGCCGAATCGGCACCGAATCTGCGTCTTGTTCCACGGCTTCGTCGAGTTCAACGATCAGCGGGAACAGGGTTTTTTCGTAATGTTCCTGAAGTCTTTGGAGGTCTTGTGGTCGCACTCTGAATGCAAGATTCCGAACAAATGCACGGGTGTCATTGCGTTCAAATCGCGCCTCGACCGTCTGAGTAACGCTGTCCAACAGCGTATTCAAACCGTCGATTCTCGCCATCCAAGGGGTATTATCAAGACGCTGTGAACCGGACGTCAGCTCAAAAGTATCGGTCCGTCCACTTACGCGGCGGACTCGTCCTTCGGCCACAAGGTCATTGAGTGCGTGCTCGACGTCGGAGCTGTCAAAATCTGGAAGTGCTTGGGCGAGCCGGATTTCGCTCAACGGCGCGGCCCATAATAATGTCAGGATTTGACGAGCAACGCCGTGTTCAAGTTCTGGCTCAAGGAAATGCTCCTTAAGTTGTTTCGATAATAATCCCACCTTGCTCATCGAAATGCCCAACGCTTCCGACATCTCGCGCATCTTCATTCCGCGTCGTTTTGCGTCCTGATAATAGGCGAGTTCAGCGAAACGTTTGACGTCTTTAAGAGAGACGCCAAACGTGTTTGCCAAACGAACGGCAGGTCGGAGGGCGGCAAAAACCACCCGGGTGGGAAGATTCGAATCGGTCAAAACATCCTCAAGGATTGCAGCGAGTCACACTGACACCAGCAACCGCGGCCTGACAAGCATTTGCGTACACAAGCGCGTCGCAGCCACACACAGGATTGACGACGCTTGAGCAGGTTTCGGGCTTGAGCACGCAGGTCCCGAGCTGGTCTGCTGCACCACATTGTTCCGTGATGTCATAGTGGCAGTACTCGTCATTCTGGCACAACAATCCAGTGAAGCCACCGCAGTTCGCTCCCTGTGCGGCGCAGACACCATTGATGCATGCTTCGCCCACGGCACAGTCGCTGTCGGCTGCACAAAGCGGCGAGGCGTCGATTTCGCAAATGCCGTTGACGCAGGCTTCTCCAGTTGAGCAATCATTATCCGCGGCGCAATAGACCGGGCATTCTCCGTCGGCGAATACGCTGGTTCCGGCCGACGCTGCGACACAATCATTCGAGTACGTTTGACCGTCGCAGCCGCATACGGGGGCGTACACGGTATCGCATGCATCGGGGCGTGGAGCGCAGGTGCCGAATTGGTCTGCAGCGCCGCACATGGCGTCTGATGCGTAGAGGCAGAATTGGGTGGGATCGCAGGTCAGTCCCGCAAAGCCGCCGCAATTTGTCGTCGTAGGTATGGTGCATGCGCCATTCTGGCAAATTTGTCCCGCGGCGCACTCGCTGTCTGCTGAACATCCCGTGGGGTTGGCTGCCTGGCAGACACCACTGATGCAGACCTGGGCCGAGGCGCAATCGGCGTCGTTGCTGCATGCGATATCGCATTCGCCAAGACTTGCCACGGACACCGCCGAGCTCGCAGCGACACACGCGTTGGAGTAGGTCTGGCCGTCGCAGCCGCAAACCGGATCGTAATCCGCGTCACACGTGTCCGGGATCAAGACGCACTCGCCAAGCTGGTCAGCAGCGCCACAAGTCTGGGCGATATCGTAATTGCAGTATTCGCCCGTCGCGCATTGCAGCCCCGCGATTCCGCCACATCCTTGGGCGAGCGTTTCACAAGAACCGTTAACGCATGCATCGCCAACCGAACAATCGGAGTCCGCCGTACAGGCGACCGCGCAGTCTTCATCGCCTCGAGGGCAGAAGTCGTCACAGACGCCGTCGCCGTACCAATTCATGAAATCACAGATATCCCGACCGCTATCTGACTTGCCGGCCATCAGCGCCGCCTGGTCCTTGGAATACGTTTCGGAATCTTTTGTGGCTTCAGTACAGCCGGACGAAATGAGCAGCGCCAAACATCCAAAAATCAATCGTTTCATTTTACTCTCCCGAGTCATTGTTAATTCGTACTCCTCAATTCTTAGCGGCCAAAAAACCCAGAGTCAACACTTTATCCACAAAAATGGATAAAGTGTGGCGTGGTAAAATCGGCAAATTGGGAATGAATGCTTGCAGAACCGGCGTTTGCGCCGACACTGTGCCCTTAGTGTTTCAAAGCTCTTTGTTTGTTGTGAGGTAAGAATGCCAACCAGCCAGCCGAGTATTGTCGTAGAGGGTCTGTCGAAGTCATACGGTGACTTCAAGGCGCTCGACGACATTACGTTTCAGATTCAACCCGGGGAAATCGTCGGATTTCTGGGGCCAAATGGTGCCGGCAAAACCACGACCATGAAGATCTTGACGTGTTTCATGGCGGCAACGTCCGGCAGTGCAAAGGTTGCGGGACTCGACGTGTATTCGCAGTCCAAAGAAGTTCGCAAGAAGATCGGATACCTGCCCGAAAGCGTGCCGCTCTACGAAGACATGTTCGTCTACGACTACCTTGAGTTCATGGCCGAACTAAGAGGCGTGCCCAAATCCAACCGAAAAGCTGCCATTAAACGTGCGGCCGAGCTCACCGGGCTGACCTCTATGGTCTCACGTGAGATCCATGAGCTGTCCAAGGGGTATCGGCAGCGAGTCGGCCTGGCCCAGGCCATCATTCATGAGCCCGATGTCGTGATCCTCGACGAGCCCACCAGTGGCCTCGACCCCAACCAGATTCTAGAAATCCGGGATTTGATCAAAGAGATCGGACGAGAAAAAACAGTGATTTTTTCGACCCATATTCTGCAAGAGGTGTCGGCGGTCTGCGATCGAATCATCGTCATTAACCGCGGCAAAATCGTGGCTGATGGCACGTTCGAGGAACTTTCCAAACAAGTGGCAAAGGGGCGACGCGGCGTGATCGTTCATCTGACAGACGAGGGTCACGAAGATGCGCTGAACAAGCTCGAACACGTTGGCGAAGTCGTCCGCCTGGACTCGCCTGGATTTGCCTATCGTTTGGCGACCGAGGTGGAAGACAGCGTTCGCCGGGCCTTGATAAGTTGGGCCGCCGAAAACAACGAAGATATTTTGGAGCTTCGGCTCTATAAACCCGACCTGGAAGAGACCTTCCGATTCTTGACGGGAGGCGAAGAAGCGGCCGAGCCCGACGCCCCCGACGTGGCAGAGGGCGAGGAAGTGGAAGAAGTCGCCAAAGCCGAGGATGTCGAAGATGTCGAAGATGTCGAAGAGACGCCTGAGGAAGGCGAGGAAATGAAGGCCGAAAAAGCCGAGGTCGAGGAATGAAAAATATCTATTTTATCTGGAAAAAAGAGGTTCAAGGCTATTTCTCTTCGATTGTAGCCTATGTCGTTGTCATCCTGTTTTTGCTGGTGACGGGCGCTCTTTTTTGGCTCGGTTTTTTCCAGGAAATCAACGTCTTGTCGATGCGTGGGTTCTTTAATCAGGCTCCGCTCTTTCTGGCGTTTTTTGCCCCGGCCATGACGATGGGGTTGATCGCTTCAGAAAAACGCTCCGGCACCCTTCAGCTGCTCATGACTTTGCCCATCAGCGACTTCCAAGTCGTCGTGGGCAAATTTCTGGCATCTCTGACGCTTCTGGCCGCGGTTTTTGCCGTGACGCTCTTTTACCCAGCGACGTTAAGCCAATTAGGTGACCTCGATTGGGGCGCAACGATGGCGGGTTATGTCGGGCTCATGCTGCTTGGAGGCACGTATTCTGCGATCGGCATCATGGCCTCAAGTTGGACTCAAGATCAGGTCGTCGCCATCCTGGCTGCCTTTTCACTCTGTTTCTTTTTATACGTTGTGGACCAGCTTGCCGGCCAGCCCTCGGGCGGTTTTGCGTTGGCCATTCAGTATTTATCCTCCAGCTACCATTTCCAAAATATCGCCCGCGGTGTCGTGGAC
>JBFFMO010000136.1:0-8175 GCA_041554035.1 Allomicrovenator sp.
CCTGAATGGCGGCCTTTTTTTTGCCCTTCGTCCCGAGACATTTTTTGATTGAAGGTTCCCATTTCGAATGCCTCAGTGGAACCCTCGCGGGAATCTGTTAGCCTGTGGGTCTATGGCGTCAAAAAGCACACACCAAATCACTCGGTCCTCGCTGAACATGGCCTTAGTTACGTTTGGGCTGTTCTTGTTTGGGACTTCCTGTGAGGGACGGCTGGCGGTTGACGGGAGTGAGCAGATTCAAACGAATCCGGACACGATCCCAGACGAACAGGCCAAATCCGAAGCCTCGCTTCATCGCCTAAATCGCCTTGAGTACAATAATTCCGTCCGCGAGCTGCTGGGAACTGACCTGCGTCCGGCGGACAGCTTTCCTCCTGATGCCTCGGTTGGCGGTTTCGATAATATCGCCGATGCCTTGAGCATCTCCCCTGCCCTGATGGACCGATACGTTGGCGCCGCAGCCACGGTGGTCGAAGACGCTTTTGCCTCCCGCCCCGTTTTCGAAGATCGATTCGAAGAAAACGACCCGCGATTGACCTACACCGTCGACCGCGATGCCAACCGCATTGGCGGCATCGTGCGTTTGCGCGGTGGCAGCGCTTCGGGCGAGTTTGAAGTCACGACAGCGGGCACGCATAGCCTTGTGGTGGGATCGCAGGGGTTGGTCAACGGCACTGCTGCGGCACCTCGCATGCGGGTTTCGGTCGCTGGACAGGATTTCGACTTTGACGTCCCACGCACCGCAGGCGACACGAGCTTTTCGATTGAATTGGCCGCCGGGCGCCATCCAATCTCGGTTCAAGCACTGAATTTTGAAGAAAACGCTGCCGAAAATCGCGGCAACGATATCATGTTCGATTACGCCGTGATTCGGAGCGATGCACGTGTCGAAGGTCCGGCCCGCCAAATCGTGATGACCTGCGACCCTGCGGCATCAAATACCTGCGCCTCGACGATCGTCCACGATTTTGCACGCCGCGCCTGGCGACGCCCGCTTACAACCGAGGAAAACGGCACGCTCGACCAGCTGCTCGCCAAATTCGGAGAAAATGGCGAGAGCCCTGAAGATTCCATCAAACTCGCGCTTCGTGCGATTTTGACATCGGCTAAGTTCATTTACCGTTATCGAAGCGTCGATGACCGAAACACCGAAACGCTTTTGGACCCTTGGGTTCTGGCCAGCCGACTTTCGTTTTTCATTTGGAGCAGCACGCCCAACGTCCGGCTCTTAGACGCTGCAGAAGACGGGACGTTGGCCACGACTGACGGCATCCGACAGACCGTCACCTGGATGCTAGCCGACCCACGCGCCTCGGCACTCGCTGACGGATTTGCCGAGCAATGGCTGGACCTGCGACACCTGGGCGTGGCCACTCCAAGCACCGAGGTCTACCCGGGGTTCAACGAATCCGTCCGTGAATCGATGGTTCTGGAATCCAAACTATTTTTCCTCGATTACGTCGAAAATAAGGCACCGCTCGCCTCGATGCTAGAGCCCGACTTCGCCTACCGCGACGCCACGCTCGCCGCGCATCTTGGATTGACTCAGCCCATCGGCGACGGCTTTGAGCGCGTCACGGCGGTTCCTGGCGAGCGACGAGGCATTCTATCGCTCAACGCGTGGCTGACTGCGCGCTCGCATTCCACTGGTTCCTCGCCCATCAAACGTGGGTCCTGGATTGCCGATAATATCCTGTGCGAGCCAGTTCCTCCGCCTCCTGCAGGATTGGTCATCGGGCAGCTGATGGAAGCAAGCGGCGAGATTAGTGTACGACAAAGCCTCGAGATGCATCGAGACAATCCCACGTGTGCCAGCTGCCACAGCCATCTGGACGTGTTGGGCATGGGTTTCGAGGTCTTTGATGGCGTCGGCCGTAATATCGCCGACCCGGGCCTGGATTCCCAAGGCGAACTGCCGCTTGGGCAGGCATTCCGCGGGGCTGACGAAATGGCCG
Organism: Allomicrovenator sp.; assembly: GCA_041554035.1. GTDB lineage: Bacteria > Myxococcota_A > Bradymonadia > Bradymonadales > Bradymonadaceae > JBFFMO01. The sequence goes on from JBFFMO010000136.1 coordinate 1,956, forward strand.
CGGCGATGGACCGCAACGCTTTTGTGAGCTGTGTTTCGACCAAATTGTTGGCCTACGCACTTGGCCGAGCCCTGACCGACGAAGACCGCGAGACGTTCGCGAATCTGCCAGAATCGACGCTTAGTACATTGACCCTGCCCGACCTTGTGACCGCCATCGTTTTGTCCCCCGCGTTCAGCGAACCCTCCCCGTTGAAGTAGGACCGCCCCATGAAAAACATTTCAAGACGAACATGGCTACGCGGCGCACTCTCAACCACGCTGGCGCTGCCGCTCCTGGACTATTTTTCGATCGGTGACGTTGCGGCCCAAGCTGCAGGCTCAAAACCGCGTCTGCTGGTTTATTTCCTGCCCAATGGTCGCGTTCCACAATGGTGGGTGCCTTCGGGCGGAGGCGGGTCGCTGACATTTCCGGCCGAGGCAGCTGCTTTGCAGCCCTTTGCGAACCGGGCCCTTTCGCTGTCCAATTTAGATAATATTGCCGCCCGCGAAAGCCCAGGTGCAGCCCATGCCATGGGCACTTCGACCGTGATGTCGGCCGTACGGTTCCCGGATCTGAGCGGATTAAAATGTGGCGTAACTCTGGACCAGCTTGTTGCGCAAAACGCCGCAACCTCCAGCCGTTTCCGCTCCCTGCAATTTAGCGCTGGTGAGCCCGCAACCTGCGATGTCGGCGGCTCGCCTTGCCCTTATACGCAATGTATTTCGTGGGCGTCGCCGGGCCAGCCGCTGATTCCGGTCATCAATCCAGCTTCTGCGTTTTCACAACTTTTCGACACAAGTGTCGACGGATTGACCGGCAACGCGGCCGAAATGCGCAAGCTTTCGCGACGCTCGCTCTTGGACTTTGTGCGCGACGACGCAAAAGACCTGGAACGCCGTTTGGGGACCTACGACCGATCGCGTCTGGACGAGTATTTCACGTCGCTACGCGAGGTCGAAAGAAGCCTGACGAACGACACGATTCCTGCTTCATGTCCGCTGCCCACCGAGGGTCCCGCTGGGTCGCTCGCGTACGCCGACCGCGTCCAAACCTTCCACGAAATCATGAAGCTCGGCTTCCAGTGCGACCAGTCACGGGTGATGTCGTTCATGATTGAATTTGGGCTATCGCAACGCTCGCATGATTTCTTGGGCGCGCCGGGTCAACATCACGCCATTTCACACGGCGATGTCGGGCAGCTGCAGCGCGTCGAAACGTGGCACGCCGAACAAATCGCGCACCTGCTAGGACTGCTGCAAAACACGCCGGACAGCGACGGCAGAACGTTGCTGGACAACACGCTGGTGCTGGTGATGCCGAGCATGGGAATTGGCAGTGTTCATGACCACGCCAACGTTTGCCCGATTCTATTTGGTGCACAGGACCACGTGAACACGACAGGCCAACGCATCGACGGGGGCGGAACACCGCTGGCCAACTTGCACGTCTCGTTGCTGGAGGTATTCGGCATCGAAGGCGCCTTCGGCAATAACGGCGCGATTTTTGGCGATTACGGCTCGAGCACTCTTGCCGGTGTGCGCGTTTAGACGGAATCCGTCGCAAACCTTCCTTTGCATGGAAAAACTCCGCGATGACCAAAATTGCCATATTAGTTTCGGCCAACATGCTTCCCGGCGCAGACGGTGGCCGCGTGGACGCCTTTGAGCTGACCGAGGAGATGGGTAAAATCATCCCAGCCTTTGCCACAGAAGGCCTGACGGCAGAAATAGTTCTGTGGAAAGAGGCTGCGGCCCGCTCTGGCGATTTTGACGCGATGTTACCGCTTATCGTCTGGGATTATTTTGAAGGTGATAACCCCTCACTTTTCCTAGAAGAAATGACTGAGGCATCGAAGAAAACCAAGATATTCAATAATATCGATGTCCTGCAATGGAACTCCAACAAGGCCTATTTGGCCGAGATGGAAAAAAAAGGCGCGCCCGGCATCCCAACGATAACGGTGGACAAGGTCACGCCCGCCCATGTTGCTAAAGCATTTCAGACATTCGGGGCTGAAAAGTTGGTCATCAAGCCGCAAATTGGTGGCGGCGCGTGGCGGCAGGTTTTGCTGTCCAAAGACGATCCTTATCCCAGCGCCGCCAGCCTGCCTCCTGCGACGGCCATCTTGCAGCCTTTCCTGCCCAGCGTGCAGTCGGAAGGAGAATATTCATTCCTCTATTTTGGCGGACACTTCTCTCATGCGTTGTTAAAGACGGCGGCCAAGGGCGACTACCGCATTCAGTCTGCGTACGGCGGCAAAGGGGTCGCGTATAGCCCCAAGTCAGGCGAATTCGAAACGGTTCAGCGCATTTTGGACAGCCTCGGTTTTGAGCCGCTCTACGCTCGCGTGGATTTATTACGCGGCTTGGATGGAGAGTTGAAACTGATAGAACTGGAAATGATTGAACCTTATCTTTATCTGCCGTTTGCCGACGGAGAGGGCGCGGAAAATCAGGGAGCGTTGATGCTTGCACGGGCTTTAAAAAAGAGGCTGGAGTGGTCGTAATAACCCGAATAATTGCCGGATTCCTGTTTTTATTCACAGCCGTCTCTTGTTCCAGTGATAGCGCTTCAACGCCCGATGCCGGCACGATGGACACAGGCAGCGACACCACTTCGACCGAAGATGTAGGCGTGGTCGCATGCACGGTGTTTTTTGGACGGCCCACCGCAAAAACCGGATTAACCGAAGAACAATGCCAACCCGCCTGCGCTTGCGGTGGGCGAATGTTCGAAGCCGCTGAATTCGACGCTGCGCGCTTGGAGCGCCTAGCTGCGCTGCGGTGGAGCAATCCCGCCCAAGAACTCGCCAGCGACCCGTACGGCGAGCCTGCGCCGCCTGTCAGTGGTGTGTGTGGAATCTTGGTCGATGGCGCCAGCTACACGACGGAATCGTTCCCATCCGCGGCCGAAGCCGAAGCTGCCGGCGCTGTGGTCAGCCATAGCGGCCCGTGCGGTGTTTGTTCGTCTCTTCAAGACTTGGTCGTCTACGCCACCAATATCGACCTGACCACTCCGGTACGCCAATGTGGCATCATCGGCATCACTCAGGGTGAAGAAGCGAGCCTGCAATGTCTATTGGACCTTGGGTTCACAACCCCCTGTGCCCAAGTCTGGTATTACAACACCCTGCACACTCGCACGGAGTGCCAAGCGGTATGCCTAAGCCTCTTGAATGCGCCCTACCAAAATCCCGACGGCACTTTGAACGAATGCCTCTTATGCGATGAAGAAAAAAGCGGACCCGTCTTTAAGGCCGTCGCTGGCCGGACCAGACGAAATTCTGGACTCGCCTCGGCCCTTTGCCGCCCATGCGAAGAAGTCCAACCCCTGCGCCACGACTATTAGCGACGTGCTGCAAAAATACTTTCAGGAAGTTTCAGCGGACTGAATCGATTGCGATGCCTAAGGTCGGCTTCTAATCAAAAAGGAGCACGACATGAAAAATCTCGTTCAGATCTCACTCGCCCTCGGAATCCTGCTCACCAGCGCGCTCGCATTCGCCGCCGTGACCGTTCGTTATTATAATACCGACAGCACCAACTACACCTGGGACGCAACCTGCAGCGGGTCATCCACGAAGGTGTCGTTCAGCTCAAGCACCACGGGCAGCACCACCATTCAGGGTTCGGGCCCATGCATCGTTCACACGCCTAATGGTGACGTTAGCTTGTCGGGCGGCGAAAAGATCAAAATCAAGGACGCCAAAATCATTATCGAGTGATTCCGAGTCCGTGGCGTTTTTCCCTCTATGCGAGGAGAGTCTTACCCCTGCGCCACGACTACCAAATGACTAGAACTTCCAGCCGTACCCGCAGATCAGACCAGCGAGTTCTTCCGACCAAATCCCGAACTCACATTGGTAAAAATTGTCGTCGGAAATATGCCAATCCATCACCAAGGAAACGTCGATCAAATCGTCGGTCAGGCCTGCTCCAATCTTGGCACCAAAATAGACCGAATTGACCCAAATCCCCCATCCTACCCGCCCTTTTGCTGCGAAAGTCGAATAATTATCCTTGGTGGAATTCGGCTTTGTCGCAAAAGAAATGGGCAACACCGTCAACGCCAATTCAGCCCGAAACCCCAACGGAAACTGATACCCAGCCCTGGCGCCCAAAGCTGGGCCCCACGTCTCCCAGGGTGAATCCGTGAAGATTTGCACGCTCTCGCCCACGCCCGCCATCACAGAAATATAGGGCCAAAGATCGAGCCAATGCGTGTCTTCGCGCCAATTCGTTTCCGTCAAAGTTGTGCGCTGTCCTAAGGCCAAGGCCGGCCAAAGAATCATCGCGCTGACGACCAGCCAGCTTGTGTGCTTCAACATAGAATTCCGCATTTATTGCCCTGGGTACCAAACCCCAATCGTGGCGCCAAATCCGCGCCAATTAGGGTCGTAGCTATCAAAAGCCGAATCGATCGAGAGGTATCCAATGGCCAACGAAATATCCACGTAACCGAGATTCCATTTTGGCCCAGCTTCGATGCGCATGTTCAAGCCGCTTCCGTTGCCGCCCACTCCCGCAAAAACCTGAAAATCCGCGATTTCGGTGCCAGGAAACACACATCGCAACGTTCCAGCGGCCCAAACTTCGTCAGCAAAATCTCGCCCGTCACCAAAACGATTCCAGGCGCCCATGGCCCCAACCCAGATAAAAGCGAAAATATTATAGTCGACGACCAACGAGACACCGTCATCGGGCTCCGGGAAGACATTGGTGTAGGCCAACCCAACCGCAAAATCGTCGAGCGAATCGGCGTAAGCCAAGCTCGGCATCGCCAATAAAAACAAGAGCGGGACATGTCGAAGCATCAGGTTTTTCCCGTGAATTCCTTAATCTCGACACGAACCCTCTTCTTCATCGACATCGGTAGATTTTCACCAGAGATCCAAAGATCGATAACCCCTAGCCGATTCATCCCGATTTCTCGGTCTACAAAGACCTGTGTCCGAGTGTTCAGGACCTTATAAGTGGCTGGTTCTGGGCCGCCATTCGGCACCTTTTCATCCATCTTTGCCTGGGTTTCCGCAGGGACTTCATAAGTCGTGGTGTAGTCATAAAACTGGCAAGGCACGCCAGCCCATTCTTCATCGGGCGTATGTTCGACAGGAAAACCTCTGACCTTCAAATCATTCAGGCCAGCGTCGGGAAACAGGGCCGGAATAATTTGTTGAGCGTTTTTTACAATCATCTCTTCTTCAACGACATAGACCATCGCGTCTATCGCTCTGGGATCCGCACCCGGGAGGGCCTGGAAAAACGCCCGAACATAGTCCTGTGCCGGCTCGAGGCCTAGAATCCCCTCGAATGCCACCATGTGGCCTGTTGATAAATCGATGGTGAACTTGGGCAAGACACACTTCAACTTGTCGAAGACGGCCTCAAAATCCTTGGGGTCTTTATACGGCGTGAGTTCCGGCAGACTTTCGGCCCCACTGAGCGTGACCAAATTGCCGTCCCTTAAGCCCTGAAGCGTGTACTTACAGACACGCACGGAACCTGATGCATGCGCGACTTCGAGTTCCAAACTGAAGTGCTTCGGTAGGCCCGGCGCGAGCTGCGGCACAGGTTCTTCAATAACCGGTCCAGTGGCTGAGGTTTCGGTGTTCAACGTCGCTTCGGCGGGCAACTGTGGGTTAGCACAACCGCCCATGGCCTGCGTCTCAGCAAACACGCCGAGAATCAGACAAGGTGCTCTAAACAAATGAAAAAAGGATTTATTTTGCATCATTCGCCTAAATTCCATCGTAGTTGATATCGATACTCACAGTGCCCCGCCAACCATCGGTCTGCAAAACGAATCCTTCCCGGCCGTAATTTCGTCGTTCATAGCCAAAATAGGCCCCGAGCGCCCAGCCTTCAAAGGGAAGAGCATAACCGACGCCACCGCCATAATCGAAATAGTCCAAAATCTCGGGCCATTTTTCCGATGTCGAAAGCATCAAGGGGTCGACCCCCAAAGAGCCTTCCAAACCCAATCCGTAGAGGAATAACGGATAGATTTTCTGGACGTAAGACAGTGGCATTCGGCCCTTCCATTCCTCGACTCGGGATGGATCACTGGCAGCAAAATCATTAAACCGTGAAATGACGACGTATCGCTCAACTCCGAGCCGAAACAGAAATCCATAACGCAGCCAACCTTCGCCAAACATGAAATCCGAAAATCCCAGGTGCAGCCCACCTTCACCGATTTCAGTTCTAAAGCCGTCTGGACCGATGATGATGATATCAAA
>JBFFMO010000137.1:0-8154 GCA_041554035.1 Allomicrovenator sp.
ATGTAGCGCGCACCATCGGCCATGAACGCGCTGAAGAAGCTCGGTCCGGCCTGCAGTCCCACCGAGAAGATGAACAGGGCAAAGCCGAAGGTGCCGACCATCTCGTTGATCGACAGACCGAAATGCCCGAAGACCAAAAGACTCAAGCGAATCTTAAGGCGCTTCAGAACGACAAGAAAATGAAAATGCGTGGCTGGAGCCTCTTATGGTACCAGTTTCACTTGGAAAAACCGCCGGCCCAACAACCCCAGTTCCCGGCGAGAAGACGTTAGCCCTACCAGAAAGAGCCAGAAATGACCGAACTAAGTGCAGACATTTTTAGAGATGTGGGACGCAACGATGTTTGCCCATGTGGCAGCGGCAAAAAATTCAAGAAGTGTCATGAGCACTCGCTCAAGATTCAGAAAGAAGCCGAAAAGAAGACTCGTCGCGTCGAGCAGTTGATTGGGACCAAGACGATCCCGTGGCATGTATACAAATTGCTGGCGCAAATCAACGCCGACTCTTTGCCAGGCCTCTATTGGGAGATGAGCCACGATCTTGGAGACTTCCGCAAGAAGTACCCAACGATGGAGTCATTCCTGATGGCCACGGCCAACGGCGACGAAAAAGTCGCAGCGGGTCCGACCTACGATCTGCGCTGGATCCGCGTCGACGGCCCGGACGTCTACCTCTTGCTGACACGCGGCCTGAAGGACCCCAAAACTCCGAATATCGCGTTTGAGGTCGTTCAATTGCGACCCAACGAGTTTAACGCCAATCGCGAATTGCGAACCGTGGACTACGGCGGATTCCGAATTTGGAACGTCACTCGCTTCGAACGCAGCAAGGCCGACCACGACGACCAAGACCTTCGGCTTGCCGACCTTGGATTTGAATGGGCTCCAGCATGGGTATCACCTGATTCCCCTGCCCTCGCGACTCAACTCGCGACCGTCTAGGCATGGCGTCACGCTTACCTCGCGCGATGCTTCTGCTCGCCGGGGCAATCCTTTTACTTTCGGTTGGGCTAAGTGGTTATCCCATCGCAGACACGCTGCGATGGGTTGGCGCGCTCTTGTCTACGATGGCCGTGGTTGCCGAATGGCTGAGTGAAGACTTCGGCCTCGTAAAAAGCGAAGCACCTGCGAACCCACGGCTTAAAAAGGCGTTGCGCCTTTCAACCCCCGCCTTCTGGGTCTTTCCGCTCTTGGTCATCTACCTCAACGCACCGACGACCGCATTCATCGCCCTGGGCGTGATTGTGGTCGCCAACGTCGTTGTGCGAATACTAATCAGTCGCGGTCCACGCTCTCACTAAGCTTGGTCAAAAAGTCTGGTGTCAGGTTGGTCGCTGGGCCAAAGGCTTCTTTGTCCCAGACGCCCCTGTAGCCGCGCGTCCATCCCATCGCGTCAAGCAGCCAACGTGATGCCAACGGATGGGCCTGAGACACATCGTTTTGCTCGGAATGGTCGTTCGCCCGGTCGTAGATTTGATACTCGCCGCGACGCAGATAGAGCTTCCATTGCTGCATCTGCATTCCGTAATGAAGCAAGTACTGCGTCGCTACCGCGGGCTCTGGATAGTCGGCGTGAACTTTGTGGATCAGCGGGACCAGACTCTTGCCCTGAAGATCATCGGGACGCGCCTTGCCAAGAGCCTCAATGATCGTTGGGTAAACGTCCATCAAATCAACGCCGGCTTCGACCACTGTGCCTGCGGGGATCAGCGGCGGATAGTAGATGATCAACGGAATATGCGTTTGATCGGCATACATGGAGTGCCCGTGCCCGACTCCGCCGTGCTCCCAAAACTCGTCACCATGGTCAGCGGCGATCACGACCATGGTGTCCTTCCATAGGCCAAGGTCTTCCAACCCTTTTCGTAGCTGGCCAAACGCCATGTCGTTGAACTCGACCTCGTTCTTATAGAGGTCATGAATTCGCTCCTTTTCAGCATCGGTGACCTTGATCGCGCCCCCTTTGATTTTGCCCAAGTCTTCGCCGTAACAGGCCTTATCAAACCGGCCTTTATAAGGCTCGCTCTCGTAGTGTTCGATGATGCCTTCATGCGACCGATAGGTGACGTGGGGATCGACGGTGCCGATATACAAAAAGAAAGGAACGTCGGTGTTTTTGGCAGCCCAATTCACACCGGTCTGAGCCATTGAAGGGCCGTCAAACCGCCCTTCATCGCGCAATTCATTCTTGTACGTGTCCCATCCCTGAACAAAGCCCCACCCTTCGGAAACGTAACCGTTCCCCATGAACCCCGCGGTGCGATAACCCGCGTCTTGAATGGCTTCGGGCAACAACTTCAGCTCCGGTTTCAGCCTTCCCTTTCCGATGACACGGTGTTTGTTAGGGTACATCCCCGAAAACAGCGACGCGTGAGAGGTCTTGGATTCATTTCCTTCGACATAAGCAAGTTTGAACGACGCACCTTCTTCGGCAAGCTTCTTGAAATTCGGAGCTCGCACATCCGTTTCAAAATGAATCGGAACATGGTCCGCGCGAAGCGTATCGCTCATCCAGAATACGACGTGTTTGGGCGGTGCGACTGCAGGAACAGCCGGCTGAACGCCTGGCACCCTCATCGAAAGCTCACTAAGCTCGACCTCGCAATCTGGCGTCGACGAGAGCGTAACGCGCCCGATTTGACCGACCATCGACTCAAGACTGATGAAGGAGGTTTGAGACTCGCTCTGACCTTCGAGAGCAACGACCGATTGAGTCAACACATTCTGTGTGCCACCTTTTCCGTCCTCGATCTCAGCACTCACGTTGATGCCGCAGCCTGCCTTGGCCTTCATCTCGAATGTAAGGGCCGATTTGGGCAGCCCCCAAAGCATGAAAAACATGCCGTCGCCGCCTTTAAGCGAAAGCGCGCCTTGAGCGGCCGGAATCGTGTTTGTCGGAGGCTGCTCTTTCGGCGCTCCAACGCGAATCCAAGAAACGCCGCCACCCGACAAAAGCTTGTTGATTCGAGTCATGTTCGAAAAATCAAGCTCCAGGGTGTTCTCGGCCCCAAGAACGCCAGCCTCAGCAACGGCGGATACGATCTGCCACCCCTTCACCAGCTGGGCCGTCGGGAGGTCTTTGCCGTTGGCCTTGATGGTCAACGAGTTGTTGTCGGAGCCCGACCAAACAGAGAGTTGCAGAGTCGTTGCGCCCTTGAACCCCGGCGCCCAGATTTTGCCGACTCGCTTCTTGTTCAAGATCGCAGCTTTCGTCCCGTCCAAATCCACATCAAGCGACCAATCGGACGGGTGGTTTCCATGGATGTATCGCATGAAATCCGCAGCGCTGGTGTCCAGCACCACTGTGGGCACATCACCAGTCTCGAGCCGATGCGCGTTGGGTCGATTGGCCAGAAGGTCGACGGCCACAAAGTTGGGTTCATCGAAACGTGGCAACGCCTTTGGTGCCTCAGGGACCTTTTCGACCACTTCGGCGACATTCGCCTCGGATCGCTGGATAGGTTCCTCGGCGGGCGTCTCGGTGGTCTCGGGAGACTTGGAATTGCAGGCTGCGGCGAAGACGCACGCAAGCAGAATCAGGTTTTGCCTGTTCATGAAGGTCCTCAAAAATACTGCGCGGACAGGACGTCTTAGCGTGCGGATGTACGGTTAAATGCGGTGGAAACGAGCCCTGCTTGACGCAGGCCGACTCCGGTTGTCTTGACAAGGTCGTTGATCGTCGCGTTCGTCTGAATCGCATCGACGAGGATGTCACCACTCATGAACGGGTCGGTTGATGAGAGCGGCAGACTGGGCACGTTCAGGACATGGGTGTAGTTGCCCATCCCCGTGGAAGTCCCGTAGCTCCAGATATCCCATGAAAAGTCGTCTGAAACGATTCGCACGCGATAGAGCGGCCCTGCCGACGACTGAATCGTGATCGTGCGATTGCCGTTCGAAATCTGCGTGGTGCTTGCATCCGGAAATGTCCCCAGGCTCAACGCCGACGGGAACGATTGCCCGTTCCACAGCGCTGCCGAGAACTCCTGGGGAAGATTCAGGCCATTGCCACCACCGTTTGTGCTGAAAGCCAAAGCCACAAGCGCATAGCGGCCGTTGGCCAGCGATCCAGATGGAGGCGCAATCGAGAGACGTCGTGCGTCAGGTCTGCCGTCGCCGTCTTCGTCGGTCGTCGCAGAAATACCCAACGGAACCAGACCAGGCGCGTCCAACACCGATGCTCCCATCAGCAATGCCAGACCGGCCGGGCCGCCTGCGAGATTTGGGAAATTTGAGATCGTCACATCCGTGGTCAGCGTCTGCCGCACAGATGGACGCAGGTTCTTGGTCGGAAACTGGCTGTAATTTGGGACCATTTCTGTGGTGTTACCATCACCGTCCAAGTCGCCGCTGTCCGCAACTCGTGGCTGAGCCGCAACCTGAATCGGTTGAGCAATATGGTCGAAGCGATTGAAGAGCGGCAATAATGTGCCCAGAACCGCGTCTGCGCCGCCTCCGCCCTGCCCCAGTTGAATCAGATCCCGGAGCGGCACTTTGCCAGCGAGTCCCCAGGCGAGTCGAGCACCTGCGGCAGCCTGCGCATAATAGGTTTGTTTGATATTGAGAGGGAATCCGAGCGCCTGACCGTAAACGACCAAGCCACCTGGGAACGGAAACGTTGTGTCCACAAGGCCCGGAATATTCACAGGAGTCACAAAAGACTCTCCAAGAATCGTCGTCAAATCGAGTTCCAACAGACCACCTGCAAGGCTCGCCCCGGCAAGCCCCAGTGTAATATCACCTGTGCTGCCGATGCCGGAGGTGTCGAACTGCCCGGTGAAGCCGCCAATCGGTCCCGATCCACGCCGAGGAAAGACCGGAAGTTTCACGTCCCCGGTTTGAACGCCCTGGACCGTGATGATGTTGAAGTCGGGATGAATCACGGTCACATCAAAGGCGCCGGCCGGACGAGTCAGAGACACGACGCCACCGTTGGCTGTTGTCCCTTGGTTCATGCCCGTGCCGACCATGACGACCGCGCCATCCACAGCCTGACCTGTCTCTCCATGAATCACCGAAATTCGAAGCGATCCTTGAGCCACAGGCCCAAGGTTGGTCAAAACGACACTTCCAGCGCAGACGACGGGGTCACCGGTCGCCAGCGTGGCGGTGAAGGTCGCTGTTCCCGCGGTGGCCTTACCCAACGCATTTCGACCGGTCGGGTCGACCACCGCGACCGTCGGGTTATCACTGGTCCACCGAAAGATTGCGGCAATTCCGTTGCCGTCTGAGTCGAGGGCAAAGGCTTCCAGAGGCACCGTCTGGCCATCAGCGATGGCACCGCTTGGAGTCGCGATAAAACATGAATCAGCAATACCAGGCACAACGCATTCGCCAGCATCACAGACTTCGCCACGCTCGCAGTCCTCAGGTCCGCGGCACAAAATCTCAAAACAATTTCCGCCCACGCACTCAAAAGTGTCAGGGCAATCTGGTGTCGTCACGCATTCGGGAGCCAGTACACAACGACCGCCGATGCAAAGCTCGTTGTCGTCGCAATTGCGGTCCAACGTGCATTGTGGGCGAGGCGCGCAGAGTCCCTCGGGTGTGCATTGTTCTGCGGCAGCACAATCGAAGTCGTTGAGGCATCGAGTGGCTTCTTCACAGGCGCCGTTCTCAAGACAAACCTGACCATCACCGCATGCAGCATCGTCGGTACACGCTGTGCACAAGCCGTCGATGCATCGAACACCGTCGCAGTCATCTTCGGTTTCACACGCGAGCGAGATGCATTCGCAGACGTTTTGGACCTCGTCGGCTGCACACCCCAAATCGCACGGGATATCGGTGCAACCGTCGCCATCGCAAATCTGCTGCACACAAAGGTCACCCTTGGGAACACAAGCGGTGTCGACGCATTGGCCTGAGGCCAAATTGCAGGTCAATCCCTCGGCGCATTCGGAATTATTCGTGCAGTCGACGGCGACGTCAGCGCAGATTCCGGCAGCACATGTCTGGCCCTCGGCGCAATCATTGTCGGTCTCGCATCGAGGATCCACGTCGTCGACGCAGAGACTCGCAATACAAACCTCGCCATCTCGACAAGCCGAGTCGTCCGAGCATGCACGTGATAACGAATCACGCCCACAACCCGTTGTAGAGATAGCCAAAACCAACGCCGCGAACCAAAAGAACTTCTGCATCCTGCCCTCACCAAAGAAGTGGGCGCAATCTAGCAGGTTGGTCTCAAGTTTTCGAGTCGATCAAAACGAATGTAATCGGGGGGCGTCGGTGGCCGCGCCAAGGGCGTCAGATTCCAGCTCCGCAAGTTCCAATAAACGCACGCGGACCTTTTCGTGATCAAAAAAACGACGAGCTAACGTTGTGTAGAGCGTGTGATGTCGCGCTTCGGTCGCAAAAAGCGACGCGTAGAACTCAGCAAGCTCCGGCTCATCAAGGCGTTCGCTCAAAATCTTGAACCGCTCCGCGCTGCGCGCCTCGATCAGCCCCGCAATCAGCAACTTATCCAGAAACGCCTGAGGCTCCTGTTTAGTGCCGGCTTCCGAGAGGCGGGACGCGTAAGTCGAGGGCGCCAATCGCACGAAAGGGATGTCGCGCGCTTCCAGGATATCGAGCATGAGGGTGAAATGATCCATTTCCTCCTTCACGACCTCCGAAAGTTCGCGAGCCAGGCCGTCGCGGCCGGTGTAGCGAAAGATGAGGTTCAACGCGTTGGATGCGGCGCGTTTTTCGAGATGGCAATGATCGACGAGTATGGTGTCGAGGTGAGGCCGAATTCGGTCAAACCAACCATCGTCTGTGGGGCGAGCAAGATTTAACATCAGGGAAATCGAAGGCTGCGTGCAATCTGACGCTCACGCCGCAAGGCGTATCGAATGATCGCTTTGCTATGAGCCTGAGAAATGTAACGAAAGGCGATGCCGACGCCGTCTCCGTCTTCGCCGGACCCGACCCGAACCACTTCACCAACGGCCAAGATTTCAGGCGTCTGGAGGCTCGGGATCTGAACGCGGACCTCGCAAGGCGCTCCAACTTCCCATTCCTGATCTTCTTCGATGAAGGGCAGAAAAAGTCCATTATCGTTGAGCAGAACCCATCGTGGCACCATGGGATTGACGCCCTGAGACTCCACCAAGTGTTGGATTTCCGCGATCTGCTGACGAAGGGCGCGAATCTCGCTCAAGACGAACACAAACTCTTTTCCGAGTTCGTCCGCTCTTTCGCTCCAATCAGCCTTGTCAGCCATCACGCTGTCGGATTCCAGAACGGCAAAGTCCAGAATACGCGCTTCAACGGCCGAAATTTCCTCGACGTCGATCTGCCGGATGCCGCACGCCAAAAGGCTTCGCACGCGAACTGAAGAGCGCCGTTCCGCAGGAGTTGGTCTGAAATCACTCATCACTCACCACCTTAGAAGGAAGACTCAAGACCAGCTCGGTAGACCTTCGAGACCTCCGACTTGAAAACGACGAAGGTCATGTCGCCGTGCGACGCCTTCACTTCGAAGAGTGCGGGCAAGTCTTTGTCCTCAGTGATCGTTCCACTGATGACGTGTCCGCTCTTTAACAGAATCTGGTCAAAAGAAGACAAATTTGAAGGTTTTGCGCCGTTTGCGAACTCGACGACTTGCACTTCGTTTTTGGGCAGCGTTCGCAGCTCACCAAACCGAAGCATCACGTAAAAAACATTATTCTCGCCGATGATCTGACCGGCGACTTTCGTGCCATCCGACATCGTGGCGACGTCAGCTTTAGGCTGGGTGCACTTGGGACACACATTATTCACCACCGTGAAGGGTGTGTACGCCAAAGCATCGGCACCAAACCAGACCGACATCGAAATCATCGCAAATATGAGTTTCTTCATCTTATTGTCCTATCTGCTTATCGAGCGCGCCTTCGCGGCCCGTGGCTTCCACCTGAAGATCGTGCTTCAGCACTTTCAAATCCTCGTTCACACCCTCGATATATCCCTGTGCCGTTGAACCCGCATCCGAAGATGTGGGACCTGCAGGAGTCGAAGGACTTTCACAAGAAATAACAAAGCACACGCACACTAGCAGCGAAAGAACCTTCATGAACACCTCAATTCAATGCGTAGGGCGTCGCCAGGGTGAACGCTTCGATCCGGGCGTCGAACTCATCGCCGTCGCTATCAAGCATATGGAACCACCCTTCCATCGACCCCACAGGCG
>JBFFMO010000138.1:0-8151 GCA_041554035.1 Allomicrovenator sp.
AATGTCAGTGTGAATGCGATCAAAGTCGTCGCAAAAAGTGTTCTGAGTTTTGCGCGTCTGGGCGCACAAAAAATCGAAGTCATCGGCTCCTCCTGTTGGCCGCACGCGTTGGCCGTGCAAGGCTACACATGTGAATGTCGTCACATTGCGGATTTGTTCCAGAACGTGTAGACGAGCCGGGCTTTTGGTGGATGAAATGATAGAACAACATGACCCAAATGAGCTCGATTTCGAGCTGGACCCGCAGACTGAGTCACTCTTTCTGCACACCATGCAAACCCGCAAAGAACCTGTGTCGTTCGTCGAAAAGACGGCAGGCGACTTGGAGTGGGACGCCCTGCGCAACCATGTGTTGGGTCAGGCGCTTACGGACGAGGGCTTTGAACTCGTTGAGGCTCTTGGCCCCCTGCCGACGTCGGGCTTGGCGCAGCTGCGTATGCAGCAGATTGCCGAGTACATGGCGGTGCTCGATGCCGGCGAGGAAGTCCCAGTGCGCGGAGCGCGGGATATTCGCCGCGCCGTGGATTATGCGAGCCGTGAGGGCGTCTTGTCCGGCGAAGATCTCGACGCCATCGGCCGCACCTGCGACGTGGCCTCGCGTGTCCGTCGCTTTTTTAAACATCGCGGCGAAGTCGCACCGATGCTCTGGGCTTTGGGGCGTCGTCTGGATCCCTGTCAGGAGATCCGAGACACCCTTCAGGTCGCCCTCGAGCCCGGTGGTCGCCTGAGCGACAACGCCAGTCCCGACCTGCGACGTTTGCGCCGAGAAGTCCAAAACCAGACCGAGCGCATCAAGGCTCGCGTCGAGAAATTACTGCGCTCCGAAGAAATGGAGACCCAGCTTCAAGACGACTACTTCACGATGCGTGAAGAACGTTACGTCCTGCCCGTTCGCGTCAGCGCAAAACGTCAGGTGGACGGCGTGATTCATGGCTACTCAGCCAGCGGGCAGACGGCATTCATCGAGCCGCAAGAGCTCATCGAATTGAATAATAATCTGCGCTGGACGCAGGTCGAGGTCGAGCAAGAGGAGCGCCGCATTCTGATTCGGCTCTCGGGTATTATTGCCGAAAACTCGGAAGCCCTTCACGCCAACGGTGAAACGCTGGCCTATCTTGACCTAACCCACGCACTGGGCCGTTTTTCGGTCGAGATCAAAGCGACGATCCCTGAAATCTCGCCGAGCATTGACCTTCGGGCGGCCCGCCATCCGATGCTCTACATCAAGCTCAAAAAGTCGGGTCACGAGACCATTCCAAACGATCTTCGACTTGAGGAAGGCCGGACCGTCCTGATCGTTTCAGGGCCAAATACAGGCGGCAAGACCGTGCTGCTCAAGACGCTCGGCATGGCGGCGCTGATGGTGCAGGCCGGGTTGCTGATCGCCTGTGGCGAGGGCTCCACGTTTCCGTTCCTGCGTCGCGTGTTTACCGACATCGGTGACGAACAATCGATCGAACGCGACTTGAGTACTTTTTCGGGCCATTTGACCAATATCAACGGTTTCTTGCCCGAATGTAATAGCGACACGCTGGTCATTCTGGATGAGCTTTTTGCCGGCACCGACCCCCAACAGGGCACCGTTTTGGCCGTGGCATTGCTTGAGGAATTTGCCAGCCGAGGCACACGCACGCTGATTTCGACCCATCTTGAGGGCATGAAGACGTTGGCCCTCGAATCGGCGAATTTCATGAATGCTTCGATGGGATTTGACGTGGCGAGCATGCAGCCCACGTACGAATTGACCCTGGGGGTCCCCGGAAGTTCGTTTGCACTGCGTATTGCAGCCCGGCTCGGGTTCCCGTCGAATCTGGTGGATCGCGCGACCGAATTGCTCGAAGGCGACGGAAAGCTCAGCGTCGACCAGGTGTTGACGCGGCTGGAGGATCAGGCGACCGACCTGCGTAAGGAGCAGAAGCGCTATGAACACCTTCGCGGCGAGGCCGAGCGCGCGAAGAAACGCGCCGACGATCGCTATCAAGAGCTGCGCCGTGAAGAAAAAGAATTGCTTCACGAAGAATCAAAGGCTCTCAAGAGCAAGTTGGATGGCGCCAAGGAAGTCCTTCGCGAATACCTCAAAAATCTAAGTCACGCCGAAACCGTGACCCGCAAAGGCGTTGACGAGGTTCGCAAAGAGCTGCAATCGATCGAAAAGGTCGTCGAGGACGTGCGGGATGCCACCCATTCCGTGGCTGCCGACGACAGCGGTTTGGTCCCGGTGGCGCTGGCCGATATGGAAGACGGTCTCACCGTTTATGTTCGGTCTTTCCGGCGGGCGGGCGTGATCGATGGGAAGCCACGCGCCAACGAAGTTTTTGTACGGATGGGCGTGATGCGCGTCACCGTCAATCCTTCCGAAATCTTCTACCCCAATGAACAAGCGCGCCGTCGCCATCGCTCGGGGGCATCAACGCCGTCGTCGAATCCAGTGCCGGTGATCCTGAAAACCGTCGACAACACGGTGGATTTGCGCGGTGAACGCGTTGACGAAGCTCTGGAACGCTTGGACCTATTCTTGGACTCAGCCTACCTTCGTGGCGACACGTCTGTTTTTGTGATCCATGGCCACGGCACCGGTGCACTCAAACGCGCAGTCCGCGATTGGCTCGCCGGGTCAGACTACGTCCTTGAATACCGTCGCGGTGAACGTGATGAGGGCGGTGATGGAGTGACCGTGGCGTACGTGGGCGACAAATGACCTGGTTTTCGTGGTTGCACCACGTCTCAATCCACGTGCCCATCGTCATGACGATGGTGTTGGGTGTGTTTGGGATCTGGATCAACCGGCGATCGAACAACCCAGGCGAAGCCAATGACATGCTTTGGAAAATCCTTCGTTTTGGAGGATGGGCCACAGCCGGTGTCACGCTCGTCGCGGTCGTGAGCGGCATGGTGACAGCCGACGACTTTTGGACCCAAGACGGCCCAATGGTCCTAATTCATCATCGAAATCTTGGTCTGACCGGATTCGCATGTGTCTTTACCGCTGTCGGTGCTACGGAATGGGGCATCCGTCGTGGCCAAGAGCGTGTTCGGAGATTTGGTGCCCTGTGTTGGCTTGCTGCCAGCTTTGCGATGATTGGTGCTGGGCATTGGGGCGGGTCTGGAGTTCATTCCGACCAAATCCCCTGGCAACAAGAGCCACCTGTGCTTCGTAGTGGAGATAAGTAATGGAATACCGCGGTTACACTCTGGATCACTTTCAGGCGCAAGCCATCGATGCGATCAATCAAGGGCGATCGGTCTTAGTCTCGGCTCCAACGGGCACGGGCAAGACATTGATCGCCGACTTCTTGATCGATCAGGTGGTCAAAGACGGGGGAGACATCATCTACACCGCTCCGATCAAAGCCTTGTCGAACCAGAAATACCGTGAGTACACGCGCCTTTTTGGCAAAGAGCGAGTCGGTCTGGTCACCGGCGATATCGTGATCAATCGCGATGCGCAGATTCGAATCATGACCACGGAAATCCTGCGAAACATGCTTTTGCAGGGAAATCCCACGATCGATGAACACCTCGAGGACGACGAGCGCGAAGAGTTTCTGGATACCGCGCCAGGAAGCCATAGCGTGCTGCCCGAGTTGGACCGCCTCAAGGCCGTGATCATCGACGAAATTCACTTCATCGACGATCCCGAGCGAGGCACGGTCTGGGAAGAACTCCTGATCTACCTGCCTCAATCCGTTCGAATTCTGGGCCTCTCTGCGACCTTGTCCAACCTTGAGGTCTTTGCCGATTGGCTTTCGCAAATTCGCGGTGAGGAAATCGCGGTCGTCAAAGAGTTCAAGCGCACGGTGCCGCTTGATTTTTTCCTGACGAATAAGTCGACCCATCTGCTTGACGACGGCGCTTTCAACAAGGCTTTCAAGAAGTGGAGCAAGTCCGAAGCCGGCAACAAGGCCAAGAGTCGTGGTCGTGACGGGGGACGGGGCTCAAGAGGGCGGGGCGGGGATCGCTCGACTCATTTAGACGTCTTTGACCAGCTGGATCCATCACAATACCCGGTGCTGTTTTTCATCTACAGCCGCAAACTCACTGAACAGTTCGCCTTTGATCTCGCGCGGTCGGATACCGGTCGTGCCATCGGTCGGCGCTCCAAACGTGACGAAATCGACGAACACCTGGATACGTTTTCCGAGAACTTCCCAGGCGTGATGACTTCAGCGCTTCGTGGCTTGTTATCGAAGGGAATCGCCTTTCATCATGCTGGATTGCATGTGGGGCTTAAGGCACTTGTGGAAGGGCTGTACGAAGCTCGGCTGATTCAAGTGCTCTATTGCACGTCGACCTTTGCGTTGGGCATCAACATGCCGGCGCGCTCGGTCGTTTTTGACAGCCTCACCAAATTCAATGGCGTGGACATCGTTCCGCTCTCGGTCCGGGAATTCATGCAGATGGCCGGTCGAGCAGGGCGTCGAGGAATCGACGCTGCAGGCGACGTGATCATGAAGGTCGATTTCCAGGATTACCTGGAGATTCAGCCTACGCTTCGCATGTTGCTCGACGGCAAAAGTGAGCCAGTGACCTCGTCGTTCAACCTGTCTTTCAACTCGGTCGTGTCTCTGATCGACCGATACTCCGAAGACCAGATCCGTACGCTCCTGGAACGCTCTTTCATGGCGTTTCAAAGTGCCGGCAAGGTTGAAGAGCTTCAGACACAGCTCACCAGCGCGCGTAAGAGCCTCGCCAAGGTCGTTGATCCCAATCGGCAGGAGCGTCGCAAGGTGGCGTACCTGGAACGGCAGTCAGCGGAAGCTCAGCGGCCACAGCTTTGGGAGAATTTCCAAAGGAAGCTCTCGTTTCTGCGTTCACACGGCTACCTCGGAGCCAATAATGAGCTCCAATCTGCCGCACGAATTCTGAAGAAGATTCAGTTCGAGGAAATCTTCATCACCGAGCTCATGCTCGCTGGCGTCATCGAAGATCTGAACGGCGAAGAGTTGTTTGGCGTGATGTGTGGTTTGGTGCAAACGCTGCCGCGTGCAGCGCGTGTCTCGAAACCCGACGACGATAAATGGTGGGATATTTTCGACCAAATTCGCGCCGTCTTTGAGTCGGGCATCGTGGTCGATGCCCAGCGAATCGTCTCCACCGAATACACGTTCACCCCTCAGTTGATGTTCTTAGGCGAGGCGTGGGCCAACGGTGCGCCGCTGGCTGAGTTGCTGGGGCATATCTCAAACCCGACCGATTTGAGTGGTGACCTCGTCGGCGCCTTCCGCCGTGCCAAAGACCTGGTCGGCCAGATCCGTGACGTCTATGAGGATGATGCCGAACGTCGCCGCGAACTCACGCATGTGCTGCGAGCCGTGACCCGCGACGAAGTCGAAGTGATCGACTAGCGTCGGCACGAGTTCCTCCCTCGAGGAAACGAAAGCGCCAGACCGCGGACGGTCTGGCGACTTGATGCAACGGCTCAGCTTGAGCTCAGTTTCGTCGTCTGCGCACCAACCCGAATGCCGCCAAGAGCAGGAGGGCCAGATCCGGACCTCCGCCACCCACGGATGAACAGGCTGCGCCATCGACGTCGGCATCTGCGCCCGGCTCGGAATCAGCTGCGCCCTCTGGTGCTGCACTCATGTTGGGCTCTGCGACGAGGCCTTCACCACACTGGCATACCGGGTCCCATGCGGCGAAGTACGAAGCCAAGTCGGTTCCGCCCTGGTTATCTTTGACGTCGCCGGGGCACATGCATATGTCCAGTTGGTTGCAGTCGATGCCAACGCTTGCGGCGGGTAAGGTGACGCCAGAGTAAGCGGGTTTTGCCCAGCTCTCGGCCATATTATCGACCGAGCCGTCGCAATCATCGTCAAGGCCGTTGCAGATTTCAGGCATCGCGCCTGCCGATGGAACACAGATATCCGTTGATCCGCTGCATTCATAGATCCCGCCCGAACAGCGCATCACCGCGAGCTGCGATGGTGTGAACGTGCCTGGGTTGATCGTGCACGGCTGACCGGCCAACGGGCAGGCACATGCGACTTCGGTGGTCACCTTGG
Source organism: Allomicrovenator sp. (assembly GCA_041554035.1). GTDB lineage: Bacteria > Myxococcota_A > Bradymonadia > Bradymonadales > Bradymonadaceae > JBFFMO01. The sequence continues at coordinate 6,003 of JBFFMO010000138.1, forward strand.
TGACGTCATCATTTAGAATGTCGTTGCACAGGTTGGGCGTAAGCCGAATGAATTTCCGGTCAGCGTTCGTGAACTCCCAGCCTTCGTCGATATAGGTGTCGGCGACCGCGCTACTGACGCCCCAATTATTGACCAGATCGTCACGTAGGACATCACCTCGGTTCGCGGGAGGAACGCTGATGGGGCCACCAAGCACGTGATAGATGGTCACCTCTGTCGCGTCCGGGTCGGGGTTGGCCCCCGCGGTTGGGTATCCCGGTGGGATGTCCAGCGGAAATACGCAGCCCGCCCCCGCAAACACCGTCAAAAGTGCGTCTTTGATATCGCTGCCCGTGGCTTCAAAAGAGCCGGTGCAGGAGTAGCCTGGTTGGAGCGTCGTGTTGGTCTGAATCAAGGCTGCCGCACCGAGCGCGCAAACGTCGACCTGATCGGCCGGGTCACAAGGGGCAGCGACTCCTCCTCCACAGCAATGGCCCGTATTACCGGCCGCGGCCATGGCCGAGTTGATCGCCGGGAAGCTGCCCGAGCCAAAGCCCACCATGTAGATCGTCACGGGATTATTGGCCCGATTGGCTACGGTGCAGGCGTTCGTGAACGCTGCGCGCGCCACCGCAAGGTCGACCGGTCCATTTTGATTCGTCGAACCCGTCGGTTCGCCATCGGTGATGATCACGGCCAAATTCGGGCGTGTGTTGTCGTTCAGCGATGGCGTGGTATTCAAGAGTTCCATCGCTTTTTGGGTTGGAGTAATGCTCCCCGTCCCGGGTGGCAGGTGTCCCTTGATCGCTGGAGTCGTGTCCTCGCCACAAGCCTCTTGAAGCGAAGCGCTGCTCCCTCCAAAGAACCCCAATCCTAGGCGGATGGAGTCGCAGTTGGGATCACTCGCACTCGTGCATGGGCCTGGCGTGTAGATACTGTTGGCCACATCTTTAAGCGCGAGTGAGGCGACCTTCATTTTCGAGTCGTTATTTCCATCGCCATCCACATCCTCGCCGCTCGTGGCACCCATCGAACCGCTCGTGTCCAGAATCGCCATGACGTTTGGGGCCTTCGCACCGATTGCATGCTCGGTCGGTGGTACGCAGGTGAATACGTATTGGGCCATCGCCGGTGTCGCTGCCAGCAAGGTTCCCACGGCGAACGTCGTACTCAAGAAAGTGTGTTTCATGGGGAACCTCATGGATATCAATCGAGAATGCAATGCATTGCTCCGAACAAAATTGGTCGCTCAAGGATACCACTAAATCTCCGACATCTGCGAATCTCCCGCAAGTCGGCGCTAATTTTAGGGTGCCTTGGCTGTCAAAAGAAATGGAACCTATCTTGCCGTGCGTCGCCGCCAGAACAAGCCGAAAGCGGCCAGGAACAGCAGCGCGAAGTCTGGACCATCGCCGACGACCGATGAGCATGCTGATCCGCCGTTTGAGGCGCTGTCGTTGCCGGAACGCGGTGTGTCCATTGCCTCGACTTCGGCTTCAGCCGTGGAGTTTAAGGTCGCCTCAGGCAAGAGCCCTTCGCCACATTGGCAGACGGGATCCCATGCCTCGAAGTATGACGCGAGATCCGTGCCGCCATGATTGTCCTTGGCGCCGCCAGCGCAGGTGCAACTATCAGCTTGATTGCAGTCGATTCCCAAACGGTTAGTGGGCAGTGTGACGGCGCTGTATTCGGGCTTGGCCCAGCTTGTCGACATATTATCGGTGAGACCGTCACAGTCGTCGTCAAGGCCGTTGCAAATCTCGGGCATTGCCCCACCACCTGCCACGCAGACTTCGGTCGATCCGACACACTCATAGACGCCATTGGCGCATCTCATGACAGCCAGCTGGCTCGGTGTGTAGGTTCCAACTGCGAGCGTGCAGGGCTGCCCAATGAGTGGGCATGCACATGCGACCTCGGTCGTAACCTTGGTGACCTTATTTGCCACGACATCATCACAAAGCTTAGGCGTCAGCCGGATATATGTGCGGTCCGGGCCCGTGAACTCCCAGCCTTCGTCCTGATAGGTGTTGGCGATCGTTTCGCTGACGCCCCAGTTTTCCTTGAGGTCTTTCGGGAGTCTTTCCCCCCGGTTTTTAGGTGGGAGCGAGATCGGCCCACCAAGAGCGTGGTAGATCGTGACTTCGGTTGCATCGGGGTTGGGGTTGGC
>JBFFMO010000139.1:0-8118 GCA_041554035.1 Allomicrovenator sp.
ATCGTGGGTGAGACGTAGATTCCGCCTGGCCAGTCCGTGTAGGCGAAGTACTGGAATTTTCGCAATTCTGGTGTCCGATAGAGCACCAATGATGCGCCTTTGGCGGCGTAGCCGTATTTATGCAAATCGGCCGACATGGAGGTCACACCCGGAACCGAAAAATCGAAGGCCGGAATGGAATAACCAATGGCTCGGACAAAGGGGAGCATCAGCCCACCCACGCAGGCGTCAACATGACACAAAATATCGTGTTTTTGGGCCAGATGAGCGATGTCTTCGATGGGATCGACCACGCCCTGAGGGTATTGGGGCGCCGAGCCAACCAACATCACAGTGCGCTTGTTGATGAGACGTTTCATGGCCTTGAGGTCGACTCGGAAGTCTTTGTCGACTGGGGCATGCACGACTTCGATATCGAAGTAGTGCCCACCTTTCTCAAATGCTGGATGGGCCGAAATCGGGATCACGATTCGTGGCTTGCGGATGCCACGTGCACGTCCCCACTCACGGGCCGTGTTCATGGCCATCAAAATACTTTCGGTGCCGCCCGTCGTCAGATTTCCGCACGTGTATTCGTCGCCGCCAAGCAGGTTCGTCCCCATGGAAACAACTTCGGTCTCCATGCGCTTGAGGCTAGGGAATGCCGACGGATTCAGGGCGTTTTCCGAGAAAAAAGTCGTATAGGCTTCCTTGAGGAAGCTCGAGATTTCGTCACCACCGTGGAAAACGAGACTCCAAACGCGGCCGTCTTCCCATTGAACGTCCTCAGACTTTAGATCTCTCATGGTTGAGAGCACATCGGACGATGAACGGCCTTTTCGGGGGAGCTTCTTCATGTCAACCTCTCTGCATTGAAACGTGGTTGTTCTTGCCGACACTGGCCCACGTGTCAATGTTCCGACTCCATCATCGGCTGGAAAAAACATGGCTCGCATCTTCGCTGACCTGCACTCGCACCCCACATTCTACCAATTTAACCGATTGCGGAATCACCCGTCGGAAGACGATCCTTCCAAATTCCACCCTTGGACATCGGTCGAGGAAGACCTGAAAGACATGGGGAAGGGCGTGCGCGCACGCGCATATGCACAGGCGGATGTCGCAAAGCTGCACCGTTCTGGAACGCGTCTGGTTTTTGCGTCGATTTGTCCGATCGAGAAAGGATTTTTCTGGGGTCATCGCGACGAAGACGGCGAAGACCGCCACACGTTTGGTGTTGAGCTCGCCCGCATGGTGTCGGGGGCGGCCTTCCTCGAAGGGGGAATCAACCTGCTCAAAGGCGATGGGTTTGCGGCATTGCATTCGATGACCAAGATCCTGTCCAATCGTGGTCCGTTGAGAGCGTACCTTCAGAAATTCTTCATGCGCTACGACATGAAGAGGGTCCTCTACTTGTCGTCGCATGAGTACGACTACTGGAGTGAGTTTCTGAAGGAGTACGAGTTTTATCGATCAAAACACGGCGTCAAAGTCCAATCCAATCTGGTTTGGGCCGAGGACGACGGGGTGATTCGCTCCGAAGATTTCGAAGGATGCTACTGGGTGGCTCGAGACCTCGAAGAGCTTCGCGACAAAATCGAAAACACCGACGACGTCGTGTTCGTGCTGACGATCGAAGGCTCATACGTCTTCACGATCGGCCCGGACGGTCGCAGAGTCAGTGAAAAAGAGATCTTTGAGCGCATCGATATCTTGAGGAATTTGGAACACCCGATTGTGTTCATCACCCTTGCGCATCATTTCGACAACGGGATCTGCGGGCATGCCCACAGCATTCCCGATTCCGCGCGCCTTGTGATGGATCAGGATGCGCGCTTGCACACCGGGTTCGAGAAGAAAAACGACCTCGGCCTTCGTGTGACTCGAGCCATGTTGGCGATCGATGAAAACCTTGAAGACACCGGTGAACGCCGCATTCTTATCGACTGCAAACACATGAGTGCGCAGACCCGAAGCGAGTACTATTCCGAAATCGTTCGGCCCTATAACGCGGCCCGCGCGCGCAAAAACAAGGCGTATCAGGACCAAAATCCTGCCATACCGGTGTTTTTATCTCATGCGGCCTATTCAGGCGTGGCGACGCTCGACGAACTCATCGCAAATGCTGGCAAAGAAGACGACAACTTCCACTCACCTCCGTTCTACGCGTGGAATATCAACGTTTCCGACGACGATGTTCGAATCGTGCACGAGACCGGTGGTGTGATTGGATTGGTATTCGATTCCCGAGTTTGTGGAGTCGCTCCGAAACAAACGATTCCGGGGGAGTTTTGGCCGGATCTCGTGATGCGCCACATCTTCGCGATGGTGGACGTCGTGATGTTGGATCAACGTTATTCTGACGAAGAAAAACGCAAGGTCTGGGATTGTGTCGCGCTTGGGACAGATTATGACGGTCTGATCGACCCCCTGACACGTTACCCCACCGCGATGGCGTTGCCGCGATTTGCCGACGATTTACGGGCCACTCTGACGCGCTACCGGCACACCCGCTTCATCGAGAATATCGGTGTGGAGAAACTCGTCGATAAGATCTGTTTCACCAATATCGAAGCGTTTACCCATCGAAATATGCCGAGCTGCTCCCGCTAGCAGTTGCGTCGATGGCAGTCCGAGCCTGGCGGCTCATACTCAAAAGTGGTGTGTCCCACTTTCCACTCGGACTGCAATTTGGAGCGAATTTGAGCGGTCAGCAACTGCGCCTCCCGAAGCGATAAATCTATTTTGAGAACGACGTGCGCCTCAACTGCCACGCTTTTTTCGTCGATTTCCCAGACGTGAAGGTGGTGAATTTCCTCGACCTGCTCAAATTGGTGGAAGGTCGACGCGATCCCGTCGAGGTCGAGCCGCCGAGGAACATGATTCATCAAAATTGATGCAGCATGTTTGAGCATCGGAACAGACATGACCAAGATATAGGCCGCGATCATCAAGCACAGGGCAGGGTCAATCCAGAGCCAGCCAAAGGCCTGGACCAAGATCGCGCCGATAATGACCGCGATCGATGCTGCGGCGTCGGTGAGGTTATGAACAAATGCCGCCCGGATGTTGAGGTTTCCTTTCGACATGCCCCACAAGAGTACCACGGTTCCCAGGTCCACCACCGTCGCGAGGGACGCTGCGATAATCACCCAGGTCGTTTGGATCGGTTGTGGATTCATAAGGCGTTCGATGCCTTCCACAGTCATGAAAACCGCCATCACAAGCAAGACGGTCAGATTGATCACCGCGCCAACCAATTCCGCCCTACGATAGCCAAAGGTGAATCGGTCGTCGGCCTGTCGTTTGGCGATCCGGCGTGCGACCCAAGCCACGATCAGTGCTCCGACATCACCCAGGTTGTGGACAGCGTCGGCAATTAAGGCCAGTGAGCCGGAAAACACACCAACCACTGCTTCCACGACGGTCAGGAGCAGGTTCAGAAGCACGCTGAAGAGCAGACGGTTATCACTCAGACCCGACGTGTCGTGGCTGTGTCCGTGGTGGTCGTGTCCGTGGTGTTCGTGTCCGTGGTGTTCGTGTCCGTGGTGGTCGTGTCCGTGGTGCTCGTGTCCGTGGTGATCACGGTCGTCGTGACCTTTCGCCTGGGCGTCGTGATCGTCGTTCTGATCGTTGCCTGAAGGATCGGCGTTATGCTCATCGGGGTTTTCAATCATGACTCAGGAATGCATCTCGAAGAAGAATCGGTTACCACTACTTACGGCATCATAGAGAATTCACAACCTCGTGGCACCTGCGCCACCGAAAAAGGAGGATTGATGCGGTACGCGCTGATTCTATTGGTTCTGTTCGCGTTTGGCTGCAATGGACAAGTTCCTCCGGGCAGCTCCAAAACCAGCACGCAAGCGCTGGAGGACTCCAAAACGGGCGATGGTGAGGTCGAAGACCGGCTCGCCTCGTTGGTCGCGCGCCCGATTCCGCCTCTTGGCTCGAAAAGTCCACTTCAGGATGAGGACTACCGTAGCGTGCTTACGCCGCAGGAGTTTCATATCCTCAGAGATAAGGGCACTGAGCGTGCGTTCTCGGGGGAGTATAACGCTTCGAAAGAGCACGGTGTATTTCATTGCCGTGCCTGCAACGCGCCACTCTTTGAGTCCTCGACCAAATTTGATTCTCGCACGGGATGGCCGAGTTTCTACGACGCCGTTGAAGGCCGTGTGCTGACTCAAGACGATACAAGTATGGGAATGACTCGCCAGGAGATAGTGTGCTCGCATTGTGGCGGACATCTGGGCCATGTCTTTGCGGACGGACCAGAGCCCACGGGCCTTCGCTATTGTGTGAATTCACTCAGCATTGTTTTGGAGAAAGAATGAAAAAGATCGTGGTGCTGATGATTCTGTTTGCGGGTTGCGGTGACGTGGAAGGCGATCTGGTTGGCGGATCGTGTGGAAATAACGGCGATTGTGAAGAAGAGTGCCTTTCAGGAAAGGACTACCCAGGCGGGATGTGTTCGGTGTCATGCCGGGACTCGCGCGACTGCCCCAATGATACGGTTTGTTCCGAAAAAGAAGGCGGTGTCTGCATGCTCTTATGCCGCTACGACGATGATTGCCGACGAGATTATGACTGCAAGAGCAAGGGGCTCAAAGGCGAGCCGGGCGAAGCTTTGATGTGCGTTGGGCGCTAGCTCAGGTAGCGCACGAAGGTGATCAAGTCATCGCCGTCTCGGTAGAAGTCTTTGATGTGATTGAGTTCCTCGAAACCTAACCGGTGATAAAAGGCCTGAGTGTCATCGTAGCCTTCCGAAGACGAAGTCTCGATGCGAATCACCTTGCCGTTCTGCTTGCGCACGGCGCTCTCCATCTCCGCATACAAGCGTCGTCCAATCCCATGCCCCTGCATCGCTGCATCGACAACGATCCAGTAGAGGTCGTACGTGTGGTCGGTCATGGGCGTGCGGCCAAAACATACGTAGCCCACCGGCTTTTCGTTACGCGCGACCAGCGTCTGATACGTCGTCTCCAAGTCACCGACCGACTCATCCAGCAATTCTCTGGCGATCGCAATTTCATCGGCGAGGAAGTTCTCCGTGCGGTCCAAGATGTCCTGAAGGGCGTCGAGATCAGCGGGACGTGCCCCGCTCACCGTGATCACGTGTGCACCTCAAGATCCTGCGATACGCTCGCCCACGTCGCGTCTTCAACAATACCCATGTAGAGCTCGTCGAGACTCAAGCCCGTGGACTTGGTTGCCACAACAAATCCAGCGTCAGGATGGATGTCCGGGTTCGGATTCACGTCGATCACGTAGGGTTTGCCGTCGCGCCCAAGGCGCATGTCCACACGTCCATACGAGTACGCTCCGATCGCGCGAAGCGCGGCTCTCGCCTGAGAGGTGACTTCGTCAAAGAGGGCGGTGTTCTCTTTGCGTGCAACCGGTCGAGAAAACGCTGCGGCTTCGGGCGATTCCGGCAGCCACTTGCAGGCATAGGTGACGATCGGGGCGAGTTCCGAGGAGAACGACGAGAAGTCGATTTCGGTGACCGCGGCGTAGCGGCCCAACGACTGCGGACCCACGGCAACGTTGAACTCACGTCCCGCCAGATAAGTTTCGACAAGATAGGGGCCAGGAACGTGGTCCATCAGCCAAAGCAGTCTCGCACGCAGCTCTTGAGTGGAGTGCACGATACTTCCCTGGTCGATTCCAACCGATCCGTCGTAGAGCGCCGGTTTTACAAAAAGAGGGAATTCCAGTCTCGAAAGCTGCATCGAGTCGAATTCCCAATCGCCGAAAACAGCAGCCTTGGGAACTCGGACGTGAGCTTGAGACAGGACGTCACGGGTATGGTGTTTGGCGTGGGCGAGATCCAGGGCACGTGAAGAGTTCCCGGTGAACGGGATCTTCCGTGCTTCCAACCATGCGGGAAACTCCGCCTCTCTGGCTGGATCGCCGCCCAACGACTCGACCAGATTGAATACGATGCCCGTGGGGCGGACATCTGAAATCGTGTTGTCCAATCCGACAAATTCGACCTGACGGCCCTGTCGTTCCAGTGATTCGCCAATAATGGCCGCGACCTCAGCGCTTTCTTGGCCGGCTTCTGAGCCGTGCGCGTCGGCGGCACTGCCGCCCTGGAGGAAATCACAATTATAAACCACGCAAATGGGTTCGCTACCCGGAGGTTCTTTTTTCATGGATGTAAGTCGGCTCGGTGGAGATGCATGTGAAATGACCTTCCGCCACCTTTCCCCCATGGGATTGCTTGGCTAGGAATCGAGAACATTCCTAGCGGTTTTCAGCCGGCCGTCAACGACATTCGAACGCATTCTGAAACGGCGACGGCAAAGTGCGGCCCCCGTCCAAAAAAACCTTTTAAACACAACAGCCAGAGTGGCGTTTGGGCCGGGGGCCTTGGGCGAAGCATCGCTGGGTTTTACGCAACGATTTGACGGCCGTCCGTCACGCCCCCCGTGGGCGCCGCCTGGAAGAGCCTCGGACAGGAAACGCGCACCGCCTTGAAGCCGCAAAGGGGCATGTCCGCTGCCGAAATACCGGTACCGACCTTAAAGTTGGTGGGAGGTTGACCACGGGGTGACCAAGTGTTAAACATCACTCGTCTGTTCAGATTTAGTCCTTAACCGCTGAATTTGAAGAGTGTTAATCTCGAGAGTGAGCGAATACTTCTGGTCCGATGCGGATGGTTTTTAGGTAAACCGGACGGGCTTTGTGGTTAGAAAAGCGAGCATTCTCAGTTTATAGCGTAATCGTGGCGTGTTGCCACGTGCGTATGCGGATTTGGCCGCATGGATAGTAGTTCCGGAGACGGAACCAGGCAGGAAGCTACCGGCTTATCCGGTGGCACTGAGCGGGCAGACCCGCGTGGAGAGTTATCATGAAGAAATTGTTTGTTGGCAGCTTGGCTTGGGGAACAACCGACGATTCGCTTCGCGAAGCGTTTGAATCATTTGGCGCCGTATCGGATGCCAAAGTGATCACGGATCGTGAAACGGGTCGCTCACGCGGATTCGGTTTCGTGACGTTTGAACAGCCAGAAGATGCTGATGCAGCGATCGAAGCGATGAATGGCGCTGAACTTGACGGTCGTAATATCGCCGTCAATGAAGCACAGGATCGTCGTCGTGAAGGCGGCGGTGGCGGCGGCGGCGGCGGTCGTCCTCCAGGCGGCGGCGGTGGTCGTGGCGGCGCTGGTGGCGGTGGACGTCCTCCAGGCGGCGGCGGCGGCGGTGGTCGTGGCGGCGCTGGCGGCGGTGGCGGTGGACGCGATCGCTGGTAGTCGTACCCCCGGTACGTTACACGGAGCCCGCATTTGCGGGCTTTTTTTTGTTCTTGTGATTTAGGATTGAACGCCGCGCCGGCCGTCGTTAGCCTGTCATATCAATTTTGATTCATGAATTGGATACGCTACCTGGGTGAAGCATGAAAGTCGCATTGGTTACGGGCGCAAATCGGGGCATTGGGCTGGAGGTTTGTCGCCAACTCTCCGACCTTGGTTATCACGTGATCCTCACCGCACGGAACGCGGAAGCAGGGCAGGCCGCCGCCGCCCGGCTCCGAGTCGAGTACCGCCCACTCGACGTGAGTGACCCTGAGTCGATTGCCAGTCTTGTCGAAAAGGTTCGCGAGCGTCATGGCAAGTTGGATGTCTTGGTGAATAACGCCGGTGTCTCCCTCAAGGGTTTTGATTACAAGGTGGTCAAAGACACGTTGGCAGTTAACTATTTCGGTGCCTTGGCCGTGACCGATGCCTTCCTTCCAATCATGAACGATCGCGGGCGGATCGTGATGGTTTCCAGCGCGATGGGTGAGCTGGCCTGTTTGGGACTCGAACTTTCCGAACGCTTCGCCAACGACTCGCTTGACCGGCAAGAACTCAACAGCCTCATGACTAAATTTGCCGAGGATGTGGCGTTTGAACACCACCTCCAGAAAGGTTGGCCCAGTTCGGCCTATCGAGTGTCCAAAGTTGGACTGAACGCTCTTGTCCGCGTGCTTGATCGGGAGCTCAAAGACGACGCTCGCGACCTTCGTGTTAACGCGGTCGATCCGGGTTGGGTGCGGACGGACATGGGCGGCTCTTCCGCGCCAAAAGAGCTCTTTGAGGGGGCCGACTCCATCGTCTGGCTTGCCAAGAAAGATGACGAAAGCTCGCCGAAA
>JBFFMO010000140.1:0-8092 GCA_041554035.1 Allomicrovenator sp.
ATCCACATCAAATATGACTTCTTCTTGGTCTCAACACTCATGATTCCCCCCCAAGGGTCTTTGGTTTCGCAAAACTCTATTGAACCCAGCGAAGTTGGTCAATGGGTGGAATCTGCCAGTGGACAAGACGAGCACCCCGCTGCTAGTTTCGCGACGCACGATTTCCGCCAGGGGCATCCCGTTTGGGATTGAGAAGAACCCTTGGAACCTGATCCGGTTAACACCGGCGTAGGGAGGCGGAAACGAGTCCAACCTCGTGCATTGGGCTCCTCCGCTCCCATTTTGGAGCATTTAGATGAACGATTTTCAGAACGCATACCCCAATTCAAATAAAGTATTTGTGCAGGGCACACGTGGTGTCAGCGTACCTTTTCGTCAGGTCACACTGACGGGGGACAACGCCCCCGTGCGCCTCTACGACACAAGTGGTCCCAGCGACATCGACCCCCACAAGGGTCTTCCAGCGTTGCGGCGCGATTGGATTTGGGGTCGTGAGGACGTAAAAACCGAAGAACGCGTGTTGGCGTTCGACGATAAATTGGCTGCAGGTCTCAAACGAGAAACCGTGCGCGGAACGGGACGTGTCACTCAATTGCATTATGCCCGACGCGGGGACATCACCCCCGAGATGGAATATATCGCCATCCGTGAAGGGGTAGAGGCCGAATACGTGCGCGACGAAGTCGCTCGCGGCCGTGCCATTATACCTGCGAATATTAATCACCCAGAAGCTGAACCGATGATCATCGGGCGGAATTTTCTGGTGAAAGTTAATGCCAATATCGGCAACTCGGCGGTAAGTTCTTCGATCGAAGAAGAGGTCGAAAAAGTCCGCTGGGCCTCGCTTTGGGGCGCCGACACCATCATGGACTTGTCGACGGGCAAAGACATTCACGCCACGCGAGAATGGGTGATTCGCAACTCACCGGTCCCCATCGGAACGGTGCCTATTTATCAGGCCTTGGAAAAGGTCGACGGCAAACCTGAAGACCTCACCTGGGAGATTTTCCGAGACACCGTCATCGAACAAGCCCAACAGGGCGTCGATTATATGACCGTGCATGCGGCCGTTTTATTGCCATTTATTCACCTGAAGGCAAATCGTGTGACGGGCATCGTCAGCCGCGGTGGGTCGATCATGGCCAAATGGTGCCTGTCTCATCATAAAGAGAATTTTCTCTACACCAATTTCCGCGAACTTTGCGAAATTTTCGCCGAATACGACATCGCCTTTTCACTCGGTGATGGCCTTCGCCCCGGTTCGATCGCAGACGCCAATGACGTACCTCAATTCGCCGAATTGAAGACTCAGGGCGAACTCAACAAAATCGCGTGGGAATACGACGTGCAGGTGATGAACGAGGGCCCTGGCCATGTTCCGATGCACCTCATCAAAGAGAATATGGAGAAACAACTCCTGTGGTGCGACGAAGCGCCCTTCTACACTCTGGGGCCGTTGACCACAGATATCGCCCCTGGTTATGACCATATCACCAGCGCCATTGGCGCAGCGATGATCGGCTGGTACGGCACGGCGATGCTTTGTTACGTGACGCCAAAAGAACACCTTGGTTTGCCCAATAAAGAAGACGTCAAAGCCGGGATGATTGCCTACAAAATCGCGGCTCACGCTGCGGATTTGGCCAAGGGCCATAAAGGCGCCCAAGTCTGGGATGATGCTCTTTCAAAAGCGCGTTTCGATTTCCGTTGGGAGGACCAATTTAATCTGGCCCTCGACCCTGTGACGGCGCGCGCTTACCACGACGAAACTCTGCCCGCTCCTGGCGCAAAGGTCGCGCATTTCTGCTCGATGTGTGGACCGAAATTCTGCAGCATGAAGCTGAGTCAGGATATTCGAGACATGGAGAAAGAAAAAGGAATGGCGCAAATGTCAGAGAAATTCCGCGAAGTGGGCGGAGAGATCTACGTCGCTGAAGATTAATTCTGAGCCTATTCGGCGCTCAATAATTATATTTTTTATCTTTGAGCGTCGAATCTAGATTCATGAACCAGGCCGGGCTTGCAGCCGCATCACACATCAGTGGTTCGGGTTGAGGCTCCGGCTCTTTTTTTGCGAGAGCCTCACGAATCTCTTCTTTGGTAGGCTCGCTCATCGATGTTTTTCCGAACTCGTCGTTGCATCGATCGACGACACAGGACGCGCCAATCGGACAATCCGGGTGGCGTTTCAGCCAGTACAAAATAATCTCGCCTTCCTCAGGTTTCGACGCCATATTCAGGCGTTTAAATTTGGTATTCACCAAAACGCGCGCACGATCACCGCTCGAATCCACCTCGATTTTCGAGATGCGATAACTCATTAAATCCAGAAATTCTGGTTTAATCATGAATAGTTTTTCGAGCGTCTGCCCAATGTCGACACGGTCTCGTTCAAGTCGATGATGGTAGAGCGACGAAGACCTGAAGTCCTTGAACTGAAGGTCTTCCATAAATTTAAGGCTGATTTCTTTTACAAAACCCGAGTCGGAATCAAAGGGGTTATTCAAAAACACCCATGTGCCCAGGCCCAAACCGACCAGGGCCAGAAGAGTCAGAACGCTCGACTTACGCATTATTGCACCAACTTTGGAGTGATTTGCCGGGCGGAGGTCGTTCCGTCACCAATCTGACCGAATTGATTTTGCCCCCAACACCACATGTTGCCGGTCCGTCCTACCGCGCAGGTGTGTTCAAACCCTGCCGTGACGCGCAAGACATTCGACAGCGCCGAAAGACGAACGGGCTGCACCTTCTTAGACACGCTTCCGTCGCCAAGCTGGCCTTCGTTATTTGCGCCCCAGCAGTAGACATCACCCGTTCGATTCACAGCACATGTGTGCGAACGCCCCGCCGCTAGAGTCCGAGCGTTTTGAATATTCGCGGTCACCGGGGTTCGATTAAATGCGCCGAGCCCGTCCCCGAGCTGACCGTCGACGCCTTCTCCCCAACATTTCACCGTGCCCGCCTCAAGCACAGCGCACGTGTGGTAATTGCCGGCAGCAATGCTGACCGCCCCGGATACGCCGAAAACCTCGATGGGACGGTTAGAGGCTGTGCGAACGCCGCTGATTTGCCCACGATCGTTGTAGCCCCAACAAAACACCTTCCCGTCGTTCTTAACAGCGCAGGTGTGAATCAAGCCGGCACTCAGGTCGACGACATCGGTAAGACCAAGCACAGCGACAGGAGCCAGCTGAGGCTCCACGAAGCTTCCGATCCCAGACTGGCCCTGGCCGTTGGCTCCCCAGCACTTCACGGTCGCATCAGCCATGATCGCACACGAGTGAGCGCCCCCCGTGACGACTTTAGAGATTGCGCCCAGTCCACCAACGACAGTCGGCGAACTCGTAGAGGTCGTCACGCCATTTCCAAGCTGGCCAAGGTCATTGGCCCCCCAACACCAGGTTGTCGCGCCCGTGCTGGCGCACGTGTGTTGACTCACGGCTGAATGAGAGACCACATTCACCGGCCCCGTGACCAAGGACGGTGAAGTGACGGGCGACGCGACGTTTCCAAGCCCAAGCTCTCCGAAATCGTGTTTCCCCCAACAGAGGAGTCTTCCGTCACTTCGACGGGCACAGGTATGGCGAAAGCCTGCGTGGATTTCACGCCAGGTGCCTGTGGCACAAAAGAGGTCTTCACAGGTTCCAACGCCACACGTTCCGCATTGGACTTCGGTGCCGCTGGTGTAGACGCTTCCGCACGTTGCGGCTTGTTCGGCGCAAGGATTGAAGCACTGATTGGACTCGCAGAGTTCTGGCGCTGTGCAGTCGCCGCAAAAGACCTCTTTGCCTGCCAATTCGCTGAGGCCGCACTGAGCCGAATTCTCGGTGCATACGTCCACGCAGATATCATCCAGACAAACCTCGGCGGCACCGCAAGCATCGTTGCAGGGGAGCACCGTCATGTCGGGTTCGGCGTCTGGACCGGCATCGGCCAAATCGACACCGGCGTCTTCCATAACAAGGTCGGGCGACATGTCGACGGGCGCGGCCACATCAGGCCTGTTCATATCCGTCTTGCCGCCGACATTCACGTCCGGTTCAGGACGAATATCGCTGTCTTCCACGTCCCCAGTCGCACACCCCGAGAGCAGCGAAATTATGATGATCCAACGGTTCATTCAGTCATTGTCCACATTTCAGCACCATAAAAAAAGGCGGCCTGACGGCCGCCTCAGCGTCAAACGCCTCAGCCTCAGTATTTGGGCGCTGCGGCCTTGATTTCATCGGAGGCAAAACTCTCGTATTGAGAGAAATTCTTCCCAAAAAGATCGACGAGTTTCTTCGCCATCTTCTCGAAATCGTCCTTATCCAACCATGTGTTCTTAGGCGTCAGGATCTCGGTCGGTACCGCAGGCACTTCGACAGGGATGCTCACACCAAAATAGGGGTCAACCACAGTGGCGATATCGTTGAGCCCGCCCGAGTGAATCGCATCGATGATCGCACGCGTGTGCTTAAGGTTGATGCGATGGCCGATGCCATGAGGTCCACCGGTCCAACCGGTATTGACCAACCAAGCCTTGGCGCCGTGCTCACGCATTTTTTCGGCAAGCATTTCGGCGTATTTGGTTGGAGGCCATACCAGGAACGCCGCGCCAAAACAGGCTGAGAACGTCGCTTGTGGCTCGGTCACGCCCATCTCGGTTCCGGCGACCTTTGCCGTGTATCCGCTGATGAAATGGTACATCGCCTGTTCAGGAGTAAGGCGACTCACCGGTGGCAACACACCAAACGCATCCGCCGTAAGGAAGATGATATTCTTGGGATGACCGCCGACGCACGGGATCTTCGCGTTCGGGATGAACTCGATGGGATACGCGGTGCGTGTGTTCTGAGTGATCGTGTCGTCATGGTAGTTGACCACGCGTGTCGACGAATCGATGACGACGTTCTCAAGGACTGCGCCGAACCGAACGGCGTCAAAAATCTCGGGCTCTTTCTCTTTCGAAAGGTCGATGCATTTGGCGTAACAGCCGCCTTCAATATTGAAGACGCCTGTATCACTCCAGCAATGCTCGTCATCGCCAATAAGCTTGCGATTCGGATCTGCTGAGAGCGTGGTTTTTCCGGTGCCCGAAAGCCCGAAGAACACGGCGACATCGTCTGGCGTGTCGCCTTCGTTGGCCGAGCAATGCATCGAAAGGACGCCCTTTCTGGGCATCAGATAATGCATCAAGGTGAAGATGCCTTTCTTCATCTCGCCAGCGTACTCGCTGCCAAGAATGACCATCTCACCGCGCTCAAAGCTCATGGCAACTGAGGTCGCTGAGGTCATGCCTTCGGTGTAGGGGTTCGCCGGGAACACACCTGCGTTGAAAATCACGAAATCAGGCTCACCAAAAGTCTGAAGCTGCTCTTCGGTCGGCCGAATGAGCATGTTGTTCATGAAAAGTGCGTGATAGGCGCGGGTCGCGATGATGCGGACTTTGATCTGGTGATCCGGGTCCCATCCTGCGTAGCCGTCAAAAACATAGATGCGATCGCGCAGGTCGATATAATCGAGCGCTCGCTGGCGGTTGAGCATGAACGTGTGCTCGGTAACCTCCATGTTGATATTTCCCCACCAGACATCCTCTTCGCTGTTCGGATGACGAACAACGCGTTTGTCTTTCGGGCTTCGACCGGTTTTCTCACCGCTCATGGCCACCAACGCACCAGAGTTCGCGATCAACGTCCCCGGTTCGTACTTGATGGCTTCCTCATACAGAACCGCCGCAGGGGCGTTCCGAATGACTTTTTTGTTCCGTAAACCGTAATTTTCCAGACTAGTTGCAAGCATGTGGGCCTCGTCGAAGGGTGCCTTCACGAAATAAAATCTAAGAAACCGGCAGAGCCAATCAGCGATTGACCTCCGTCGACGACCACCGTCGTCCCTGTCATAAACCGTGCAGCGTCCGAGCACAGAAATACTGCCGCGTCGCCAATTTCATCCACATGACCGTATCGACGCAATGGCATTTTGGACTCAAGTTTCTCCTTGAGTTCCGGTGTCGCGAGTCGCGCCATGCCCTCTGTGTCTTCAATCGGTCCTGGTGCTATGGCTATGACTCTAATTCCCATCGGTCCCCATTCAAGGGCGAGGTCTTGAGTCATTTTTTGAATCGCGGCTTTTGCAGCGCCTGCGTGAACTTGAAGTGGGGTTGGAATCCAAGCCTGGGTGGCCGTGATGTTGAGAATCACGCCCCCGTTGGCGACCAGATGCTCAAAACACAAACGGCACGTATTGAACGTGCCGATGGTGTCGATTTCGATCACGGTCTTGAATCCGTTGGGACTCAAAAGTGCGGCCGGCGACAGAAAGTTTCCCGCGGCGCCGTTCACAACGATGTCGATTTTTCCGAAGGTTTCGATCGTCTTGGCGATTGTGGCACTCAAGGCGTCGGGGTCACGCACGTCGGCGGCAAATCCTCGCGCACATGAACCGTCTGGACTGAGTTCGGCTGCAGCTCGGTCGAGCTTGTCCTGGGTGCGGCTCACAAGAGCGACTTTTGCACCGTGTTCGACGAACTTACGTGCAATTCCGAAGTTAATACCACTGCCCCCACCAGTTAGGAGGGCAATCTTTCCTTCGAGAATGTTATGCTGGAATACGCTCATGGGTCCCTCGGCACGCCCGGGACACTATCCATGAAGAGCACCCGCGGTCAACCCAGCAGAAGAATTGCCATGCGCCTTGTAGAAACCATTCGAAGCTCCATCATAGGCGAAGACCGAGTCATCGACGGTCCGTACGGCCCTCGCCGCGTCACCTATGCAGATTACACCGCCAGCGGCCGGTCCCTGACCTTCATCGAGGACTTCATCCGCCAAGAGGTGATGCCTCTATATGCCAATACCCACACAGAAAGTTCGGGAACGGGGCTGCAGACCAGTCGTTTGCGCGAAGACGCGCGGCGGATCATTGCTCGTGCAACCGGGTGCGGTCCAGACGACGTGGTGCTTTTTGCGGGCTCAGGGGCGACGGGCGCGATCAATAAGCTGATCGACATCATGAATCTGCGGATCCCGAACGACCTCGATCAGAAGTATCATCTGCTCGACCAAATTCCTTTGGACGAACGCCCGGTGGTCTTCATCGGTCCCTACGAACATCACTCCAACGAACTTCCGTGGCGCGAGTCCATCGCCGATGTCGTGGTCATCAACGAAGATTCGGACGGCCGTGTTGACCTTGAAGATCTGGAGCAGAAGCTCAAGCTTTATGAGTCCCGGCCGCTCAAGATCGGGAGTTTTTCGGCGGCATCGAATGTGACGGGAATCGGCTCCGACACGTCCACGATCACACGCATACTCCACCGTTACGGCGCCCTGTCGTTTTGGGACTTCGCGGCGGCGGGCCCGTACGTGAAGATCGAAATGAATATGGACGACGGCGCCGAGGAAGGACTGCTCTACAAAGACGCCATCTTCTTATCGCCCCATAAATTCATCGGTGGTCCGGGCACTCCGGGCCTCTTGATCGTCAAGAGGCATCTCCTTGGCAACAGCGTCCCGAGCAGTCCGGGCGGGGGGACGGTGGCGTACGTGAACTCTGCGAATCATCGATACCTTGATGACCCCGTTCACCGCGAAGAAGGCGGCACTCCCGCCATCATCGAATCCATTCGTGCGGGCTTGGTTTTTCAACTCAAGTCGGAAGTCGGCGAAGCCACGATCCGCGAGTTGGAAGAAAAATTTGTCCGACGCGCGATCGACCGTTGGTCTTCCTCAAGCAATATCCGCGTACTCGGGAATTTGAGTGCCTGGCGCCTGTCGATCGTGTCGTTCATGATTCATCACGGCGACCGTTATCTGCATCATAATTTCGTGGTCGCCCTTCTGAACGACCTTTTCGGCATTCAAGCGCGTGGTGGTTGTTCGTGCGCTGGCCCCTACGGACATCGACTCTTGGGGATCGACCTGTCGACCTCCCATGAGTTTGAGCGCGAGATCATGCAGGGTTGTGAGGGCATCAAACCCGGATGGGTTCGAGTGAACTTCAACTACTTCATCAGCGAAGAAGTCTTCGAATTCATCACTGAAGCGCTGAGTCTGGTCGCCGAACACGGCTGGAAGTTGATTCCCGACTACATCTTCGACTCGGCGAC
>JBFFMO010000141.1:0-8084 GCA_041554035.1 Allomicrovenator sp.
GACTCCCGGACTGGGCGTATCGCTCTCGGCATCCGCTGTGATGCCGTTTTTGACCCACACCTTTACGCAAGACACAGCTTCGGAATTCCACGTGGCCACAATCCCCGCGCTGTCGGTGGATTGGGCCAGTGACGGAAAAATTCGATACGGCGGGGGCATTGGATTGAATGTGCCCTTTGGGGCCAGCCTGGCCTGGCCAAAAACCTGGCCGGGCCGATTTGATGTCACCTCGATTGCCCTGCAAGTTTTCGAAATTTCGGGGAATTTAAGCCTCGGCTATTTTGCGGACGATTTTAGCATTTCGATTGCCGCTGGACCTCGATTTTTAAGATCGACGGTAGAGCTTGAAAAAACGATCGACGCTGTGGACTCAGAGGGCTTTGTGCATCTGGGCGGTGCGGCAAATGCTGTGTCGTTTCAGGCTGCTCTTTTTGTCTCGTATCGAGCTTTTGGTTTGGGCTTGAGCTACCGACCCGGTACCAAGCTTGAGTATTCCGGCGACGCCGACTTCACACAGATACCGATTGAGCTTTCCTTCGCCGCTCATGACCAAGCCGTAACAACTTCCGTGGATTTGCCCGATCGCATCGCGGGTGGATTAAGCTACGACCTTGGCGTAGGTCGGGTGTCGGCTGACTTGGAATATTTTGGATGGAGTTCCTTCGAATCCTTCGGCATTAATTTCGAAGATCCCAACACTCCCGATGTCGATGAACCACGCCATTGGAAGGATACGTTTACGGTGCGAGCCGGTTACGAACATCGCGGATTTAATCTCCCACTAAAAGTGCGTGGTGGATTGGTTTGGGATCCGACACCCTCACCCAATGATACGCTTTCACCGACCCTTCCCGACGGCAATCGTCTGGTCATTTCGGCCGGCGCGAGCTGGGAGTTTTCACCCACTATTTCAGCTGATCTGGGTTTGGCCCATGTGATCGTTTTCGAAAACAAAGCCGAAGGCGATGAAGTTCTTCCGGGCAGCTATCGGGGTTTTGCCGAAGTCGTTTCACTCGGAACGCGAATGGCGTTTTAGGTCGACGGCTTGCAGTGAGAGGCTGGCAGTGAGCAGTGAGCGCGATAACCTATCGCTCAGAGCTGACCGCGCACCGCCTCCGCCCACCGGTCGTAAATGGCGGTGAATTTCCCCAAGTTCGAATCGCACCATGCCCGCGGATTCAGTGCCATTTCGGGCCGTTCAAAAGCCGAGAACGGGCACAACACACGGAGGGCAATGGGTTGTGGTGCGAAGGGTAGGTCATGCAGGGGCATCGCAAGATAACCGTCCATATTCGGCGCGGGCGACAAGATATCGTAGTCTTTGACACCGCCAGAGACTTCCGAGTCGTGGGCCACCCCTGCAAGCACATGCAGATGCCTGACCATCGCGCCGTTCGAGGGGCCGAATGCCGCAAACTCCGTAAAGAGCGTCGCATTTTCGACCGACCCGTTTTTGGCCGCGGCCCGTCCAAACCCTGCCGTGACGTACAAAACGACGCCGGCACACTCAAAACACAGAATGCGACACGGAATCTCGGTTTCGAGCAATATCGAGTCAAAAAAACGAAACTGAGAGCGACGGAAATCGGCGGCCACCAGATCCGCGATCATCAGCGCGTACATCTCAAAATCGGTTTCGGGCCAGGTTAGGGCTGGGTGCTGCGCCTTTAGACGTTGGCTGCGCATGTGAACGGCGAGTTCCTCTTCGTTGGGTTCGGCCTGCCATACGATGGCGGGTGAATCTTCGAACCACATCGGGGCGCTGACTTCCCCGTCGATGATGCCTTGGAAAATCGCAGTCGTTGTTGCGCGGTAGCACCGCTCAGCCGCGAAAACATCAACATGAGCACTGTGGGCGTGGATATTGGGTGTGCCCAAATAATGCGGCAATCCATAGCTTCGACATCGGGTTTCTGCGTCTTGGGTCAGTAGGTAGTCGATCCAGGGTCGACGCCCCCCATTTGCGGGAGTGAATTCCTCAAGGAAATGGGCAGCGGACTTCACGCAGCCCGCGGCCTTGTGCAGCACGACCGCCACGCCTCCGGCTTTCAGCAGCTCCGAGACGATGAGCCCGATCTGGCCGTATCGAGCTCATCCTGAGGCATCGGTTGAACGTGCAGCCTCCACACACAAGGGATGCCTTCTGGGTGGAGCCTGCACTCAATATCCTCTGATTGCAGGATCTGCTCCCATGCTGTCGCCGCCAGCTTGGCGTCGCTGAACAACACCGAGATATCGTATCGAGAATGGAGGGACATTCGGACTCCATCGTGCCGGCAGCGTAATGCGAACGTGTAGGAATGGAAAAGATCGATACCGGGTAAAACCTCGAAAATCGACACAGGGTTCTGACGCCCACTGTTGCTGGATTTCGACGCTGTTGATCCGCCAATCCGGCCCTTCTGACCGCCCGTGGACCTCGACGAGCCGGACAGGAAAGACTACCCTATGGCCCCCACCAGCTCAGGGATGAGACATGGCCGATTTCGTCCACTTGCACGTTCACACACAGTACTCCTTGCTCGACGGCGCCATCCGTGTGCCCGAGCTCATGAAACAGGTGGAAGCCCTGGGGATGAACGCGGTCGCGATGACCGACCACGGCAACATGTACGGAGCGGTCGATTTCTATAAGTCGGCGCGTAAGAAGGGGCTCAAGCCCATCATCGGATGTGAAGCCTATATTTGCCTCGAGCCCTACGCTGAGGCCAAAGAGCCCAAATCTTACCACCTCACGATCCTTGCCCAGAATCTTCAGGGTTATAAAAACCTGATGTTTTTGAACTCGATGGCGTGGTTGCATGGCCTGCACGAACGCACGAATATCCCGCGTTTCGATTTTGACCTGCTGTCCAAGCATTTTGAGGGCCTGATCGTCTTGTCGGGCGATTTGGGCGGCGAAATCAACCAGCACGTGTTGAAGGGGGACCTTGATAAAGCCAAAGATACGGCGATTCGCTACCGCGACCTGCTAGGCCCCGAACACTACTACCTTGAGATCATGGACAACGCGCTTCCCGAACAAGAGAAGTGCAACGACTTCCTGGTCGCGCTCGCCGCCGAACTCAATATTCCATTGGTTGCGACCAACGACTGCCATTACCTCAAGCGCAAGGACGCTCAGGCACACGGCATCTTGATGGCCATCCAATTGGGCCGCACGATCGACCGCGAACGCATGATGGTGCACGGCGTCGACCAGCTCTACGTGCGCAGCGCGGACGAGATGCATGCGGCTTTTGCCCACGTTCCTGGAGCTTGCGAAAACACGGTCAAAATTGCGGCGATGTGCGATCTTGAGATCCCGCTCGGTGACGTGTTCTTGCCGCTCTACGACATCCCGGAAGACTTCAAGGCCGAACACAAGGTTGTCGATCCGCTCGAAGGCATCGCGCTCTACTTTGCCCATGTCGCTCGCGAGGGCCTCGATGGTCGTTTTGCCGAGTTCAAAGACCTTGGGATCGAAGTGGACGAAGACGCCTATCGCGCTCGGCTCGAGCTTGAGATCGGCGTGATCGTCGGGATGGGCTTCCCGGGCTATTTCCTGATCGTCTGGGACTTCATCGGTTGGGCCAAAAAACAAGAGATTCCGGTCGGCCCCGGTCGCGGTTCAGGTGCAGGTTCGATCGTCGCCTATTCGATGCTGATCACCGACCTTGACCCGATCCCCTACGAATTGCTCTTCGAGCGATTCTTGAACCCCGAACGCGTGTCGATGCCCGACTTCGACATCGACTTTTGCATGAATCGGCGTGGCGAAGTCATCGATTACGTGACGCAAAAATACGGCAGCCATCAGGTCGGCCAGATCGTCACGTTCGGGCAGCTCAAAGCGCGTGCCTGTATCCGTGACGTCGGTCGCGCATTGGGCCTGAGTTTTGGCGACACCGACCGCATCGCCAAACTTGTGCCAGAAGAGCTCAATATCACGCTCGAAAGCGCGCTCGACCAAGAGCCGCGCCTCCGTGAATTATGCGCGGAAGACCCGACCGTAAAAGATTTGTTCGATATTTCTTTGTCGCTCGAAAACCTGAATCGCCATGCGGGCATGCACGCTGCAGGTATCGTGATTTCGGAAGAGCCACTTTGGAATTATGTCCCGATTTGCCGTGGCGCAAATGGTGAAATTGTTACGCAATTTGCCAAGAACGAAGTCGAAGAAGCGGGGCTGGTTAAATTCGACTTTTTGGGCCTTAAAACCCTGACCGTGATCGATGACGCCGTGCGGCTGATCAACGCCCAACGCAAGGTCGCCGGCGAAGAGCCTTTCGATTTGCGCCGCATTCCGATGCACGATCCTGCGGTGTTCAAGATGATTTCTGCCGGCGATACCACCGGTGTTTTCCAGCTTGAGTCTTCGGGTTTTCAGGAGCTTCTTAAAAAGCTTAAACCCGACTGTTTTGAAGACATCATCGCGGCCGTGGCGCTCTATCGCCCAGGCCCCCTTGGAAGCGGCATGGTCGATGATTTCATCGACCGAAAACATGGCCGCAAACGAGTCGAATATCCGCATCCTTGGCTCGAAGAAACCCTGAAGCCGACCTACGGCGTCATGGTGTATCAGGAGCAGGTCATGCGAACGGCACAGGTGATGGCGGGCTACACGCTTGGCGGCGCCGACGTGCTTCGCCGTGCGATGGGTAAGAAAAAACCCGAAGAAATGGCCAAACAAAAGCTGATTTTCCTCGAGGGCGCGTCCGCCATCGATGTCGATCCAGTGGTCGCCGAAGAAATCTTCGACCTGATGGCGTTTTTCGCCGGTTACGGATTCAATAAATCCCATTCCGCGGCCTACGCGCTCATCACGTATCAGACCGCTTATTTGAAGGCTCACTTCAAAGTCGAGTTCATGGCCGCGTTGATGACGAGCGACCGTGATAACACGGATAAAATTGTTCGTTTTATCAACGAAGCCAAGGGTATGGGGATCGAAGTGATGCCGCCCGACGTAAACGAGTCCCAGATGGACTTCAGCGTGGTGGACGCCAAGATCCGATTCGGATTGGGCGGAATTAAGGGCGTGGGTTCGGGAGTGATCGAGGTCATTCTGGAAGCACGCGAGAAAAAAGGTCCATTTAAAAGCATGTTTGAATTCTGCACGCGTGTGGAATCTAAACGCATGAATAAACGCACCCTCGATACTTTGATTCGATGCGGTGCCTTTGATTCGATTGGACCTCAAAAAGACTCACGCTATATCGGGGATATCGCGCTGGCGCGGGCGCAAATGGTTGCGGCCATCGACTTGGCTGTCGACCGCGGCTCCAAAGCTCAACACGATGCAGAAGTGGGTCAGTCAAACCTATTTGGAATGATGGCACCAGCGGCGCAAGCCACCTACATGGAAGACACCTATCCCGAGGTTGAGGCCGGCAACGATAATACTGTTTTGGACAGCGAAAAGGCCTTGCTTGGTTTTTACGTCACGGGGCATCCGCTCGACCGTTACGAAAAAGACGCCGGTATGCTCGGGGCAACGGCGGCTTCACATGTCGTGACCTATTCGAATAATCGCGACACGGTGGCTGTGGCCGGCGTGATCACTGAATACCGCGAACGCCCGCTGAAAAACGGCAACGGCCGTATGGCGTTCATGATGCTTGAGGATAAATCGGGCGCGATCGAAATCTTGGTATTTTCGGCCGTATTTGCCGAATACGAAGAAATCTTCAAGAGCGGCCAGCCCATCCTTGTTCGCGGTGCCGTGCATGAAGATGGCGATGGTGAAGCAACGGTCCGCAAACTTCGTGCTGCTGAGTTCGTCAAGATGGACGAGGCTCGCCGAGAACGCGTCCGCAAGGTCAAGGTCGACATCTTGGAATCCGACGTGCGTAACGGCGAGTTGGACCGCGTGAAGGCGATCATGCTGAACCATTCTGGGCTTTGTAAGACCTCGGTGACGGTCTGTCTGAAAAAAGACGACGCCGAATGTATTGCGGACATTCCGCTGCCTCAGGAATTCTGGGTCGATCCAAGCGACGAATTCATGATGGGCGTGGAGCGACTTTTTCGTCGTCAAGTCGTGGTGTTGAGCTAAATGCGGCAGCGGCTCGCGCTGGCGAGCGCGGCGGTCGTCGTATTCGCGCTGTTTTATTACGGCGGGATGGTCAACGACTTCACCAAATTTCATGAAGCCGCCACGGATTGGATATCAGGCCGGGCCCAGCTCTACGAGCGTTATGGGTTTTTCTACTTTCCTTGGTCCATGGTGCTCATCGCGCCGTTGGCTCTGCTTGGGTTGAAAACAGGCGCCGCCGCCTTCAACACGATTTCCACTGCATCGCTGGTTTTCAGCGCATCCGAGGCTTCAAAAGGGGACCGACGCGCTCTGCTGGTGTCGATCCTGAGTCCGTTTTCGATGTTGGTCATTTATATGGCCCAATGGGACACGCTGACGATTGCAGGATCGTTTGCAGGGTTTAGGGCGATTCAAACCCGGAACCCATGGTTGTTGGGCGCGTCGCTCGTGTTGATGGCGACAAAACCAACTCATGTCTGGTTGCCTGCCCTTTTGCTTCTGGGCGCAGCATGGAATTGGACGTGGCTTGAACGTGGCAAGACGTTGGCCATCCCGGCGGTTGTGGGAGCCCTCTCATTTGTGTTCGCGGGGTGGGATTGGCCGTTGCGCTATCGCGCGATGCTGGTCGCCGAACCCCCAAGGTCCGTCAACGTTTCATTGGGCGCGATTCCTGGCTTGGACCCATCGTGGCTCCCCGTCGCGTTGGTTGCCATTCCCATTCTGTATTGGCTCTACCGCACCATTCGGCGCAAATTGACGGTTTTTGACATCGTATTTGCGCTGGTCGCAAACCTCTTGGTCAGCGTGTACGTCGTCCAATATCATTTTGTTCATACCATCCCGGCCATCGCCTGGTTGGCGCATCGCTCACTCAAAGCGGGAGTCGCCGCGTGGGTATGTTCTGTGGTGGGTTTTTTCATCTTTTGGCAGCATAGTGGGTCGACTTGGAATATGGCCTACGTTGTTTCTATCGCTGTATTACTTCTGATTTTTAGCCGAACGGATGAAGAATAGTGCGAGCACCAAAGTCCATTCTTGCCGCCATGGCATTGACGTCGGGCGTACTGATTGCGCACCAAATCGGCGCAACTCGTATTGTCTCGGCAACAGCTTCGTACCATGCCGCCTTCGGCGTTATCGCGCTCGTGATGTTGGGGCTGGCCGCCAGCGGTACACGCGTTTATATCGACCGGAAACTTGGGACGGCCAAAGAAAGAATTTCGCGCGCCTTGGTGCTTTGTAGCGGAAGCATCTTTTTTGGCCTCGCGCTGACCTTAGGGGTTGTCGCGCTGCCACTTGGCGACGCGTCCACGTCGGTTCTCACGGCCACCTGTTTGGCTGCGTTCTTTTCCCAATTCTATTTTGCCGGGTACGCGATTGGTTCGATTCTGACCGAATACGCCGACGACGTGGGTCGAGTTTATTGGGCCGATCTGGTCGGTGCAGCAATCGGCGCGATCCTTGTGGTCCCAGTTCTTTCCGTCGTGACGCCGATCGTCATGTCCGAGTTCGCCGCCGTTTTATTGAGCGTGGCGGCGGTCGTGGTGTCACGCACCCATAACGATGGGTGGCTTAAACGCGCTAATATTTCCCTGGGAGTGAGCGTCACACTGGTCATTCTTTCGCTCGCCGTGCCGTCGCTGGTTGAATTGCGGCGTGGTGTCGACGCCCAGCCTCCTCTTTGGACGGATTGGAATCACCTCAGCCGTGTGGCCGTGTATGACGAAACCCCCGGCGGGGTTGAGTATGCAGGGCGTATGTTGGAACAAGGCTCAGCGCGTTCATCCGCGGAGTTGAGCGATTTCGCTGGAATTGGATGGGGCCTGAGCGACGCGTACCCCGGCGAAGTGCCCGATATCAAATATATCGTGCTCGACCATAATGCGGGGACGCCACTGATTGCCGGCGGCGCGAAGTCGCCTGGGCTGGAGATCTTAAAGTGGGACGTGACCGCCCTTGGTTACCACGCAAAACCGCCGAGTCGGGTGTTTATCGTTGGCGGAGGTGGTGGTCGTGATGTCTTGGCCGCACAGGCATTTGGCGCCCAAGCGATCGATGTCGTTGA
>JBFFMO010000142.1:0-8072 GCA_041554035.1 Allomicrovenator sp.
CGCTCCGCCCACGTCGAGCATGAACGAAAGCGCGTCTTCCAAATCGACCTGAGTCCCCGTGCGAATGACCTCGGCCCAACTCACGCCTTCGACATGCTCGCACACGGCGTAACCACCAAAATTTGGGCATTGCCCGAAATCTGTGACGTACCCAAAGGTTTCGCATGCCAGAAGCGCTGTGACCGACGTGACCTCTTCGAGGCGTTTCCAGGCTCTTGAACCTGGCGCCAACGTCGAAACCCGTCGCAGCTCAAACACGGAATGCACATCGCGTGTTTTAACGAGAAAGCGCTCTCCGCGAAGATGGCTGACGACTTCGTATTTGCCGTCGATCACGTCGCCCGCACCAAGCCCGACCAAATTCGTGCGTAGGACGGTGGACTCCGCCCAACCGACCTCCTGCACTTCTTCGGTCTTCTCGTGAAGCTCTGCCCAACTTTCTTCGATGTCGTCGAACGCCATTCTGCACTCCTCTCCAGTGTCGCTCGCACAAAGTTACACTCAATCGGTCTTCGACACGAATTCAACGTAACTTTAGCTGTCTGGAGCGTTCTCGGAGATTCAGGCCAATTTGACAATTCGTTCGCAGGCTTGGTTCAGCAGATCCCAATCTTTTGCGTAGCAAAAACGGGTGACGGTCTTGCCGATCGCGGACGCAAAAAACGAAGACCCAGGAACCGAGGCAATGCCGACGGTTTCAAGGATATGCATCGCCGCTTCCTTATCGTCGTCAAAGCCCAGACGCGTGATATCAGCCAGCACGTAATAGGCGCCGGCCGGAATATAAGGCGTTAAACCAGCTTCCTGCAGCGCGCCGCAAAAAACATCGCGCTTCTTCTGATAATCAGCCGACATCTCGACGTAATATCCTTTTGGAATCTGCGCCATTCCCATGGCCACGCCGTACTGAAGGGGCGTTGGCGCGCACACATAAAAGAGATCGTTCACCAGACCAATGGGGCCTGCAAAAATCTCGGGAGCGATCACATAACCCAGACGCCAACCGGTGACCGAAAAGGTCTTTGAAAAACCGCCGATGGTCAGCGTGCGCTCCCACATGTTGGGAAGGCTTGCCAGGCTGATATGCTCGCTGCCATCACTGACGATATATTCGTAAATTTCATCGGTGATCGCGAGCAAATCGTGGTCGTTGCAGAAGTCTGCAATCACCTGAAGCTCATCTCGCGTGTAGACCTTGCCCGACGGATTGGTCGGCGTGCTAAAAATGATCGCGCGCGTCTTATCGGTCAGTTGCGCCTCGAGCATCTCACGCGTGAAGTGCCAATTCGGTGGCTCCAAAGACACAAATTTCGGGACCACTCCGCCGACTTTCATCGTGTTCAAGTGGTAGCCGTAATAGGGCTCAAAAATGATGAATTCATCGCCCGGATTAAAGAGCGCCTGAATCACGCAGGTCAACGCCCCCGTTGCTCCAACGGTCACCACCACATTGGTGTCCGCATTCACATTTGGCATTTTGATGAAGTCGCGGGCCTTCTTGGCGATTTCCTCGCGAAGAGGGTCGATGCCCTCAAACTTTCCGTAGGTGCTCATCTTGTCCGCCAGAATCACCTCGGCGGCCCCCTCAAGAATCGAACGTGGGGTGGGAAGGTCGCAGACCCCCTGGCCAAGATTGATTCCTCCCACTCTGTCGCACTCACGAGTCATGCGGCGGATATAGGATTGGGTCAACGACGCGGTGCGCTCGCTACGGAAGGTTCGGGTCATTCAGCTCTCCAGGTACTTAAGCATGAGGTCAACGGT
This sequence comes from Allomicrovenator sp., assembly GCA_041554035.1. Taxonomy (GTDB): domain Bacteria; phylum Myxococcota_A; class Bradymonadia; order Bradymonadales; family Bradymonadaceae; genus JBFFMO01. Next base: position 1,765 of record JBFFMO010000142.1, read on the forward strand.
GGCCTTCAAGTCCTCTTTATGGACGGTCTCGGTCACGGTGTGGATATAGCGCGTCGGAACGCTCAGCGTAATCACTTTTGCACCCGAACGCGCACGTTGCAGGGCACCAGCATCCGTGCCGCCGAGCGGCAAGATTTCCATCTGATGCTTGATTTTGTGTTTCTCGGCAAGCGCGATGAAGGTCTCAACCAGCGCATTATCACTCACGGAATAGGAATCCATGATTTTGATCGCCGTGCCATGCCCAAGGCGAGTGATCCACTCGTGCTCAGAGACTCCAGGGGTGTCGACGGCGAGCGTCGTGTCGACGGCGATACCCACATCAGGAGCGATTTCGTAGCTGGCCGTCGTGGCCCCGCGCACTCCGATTTCTTCCTGAACGGTGAACACAACGTAAACGTCGTCCTTGGCCTTTTTGAGGCGCTCCAACACACGCACGCCGATCCAACACGCTACGCGGTTGTCCATGCATTTGCCGGTCACATAATCCCCCATCTCGATGCATTCCTGCACCAGAGTGACGGGGTCGCCCACGCGGACGAGTTTTTTGACCTTGTCGACTGGAAGTCCCAGGTCCACAAAAAACTCGGTGATCGGTGGAATTTTGGTGCGCTCTTCAGCCGTCGCGATATGAACCGGGCGACCGGCGGGATTCAAGTTCCCGAAGATATCTTCGCCCTTGCGCGGTTGAATCCGCACGCGGCGCGAAAACAAGTTTCGGGCATCGAATCCGCCCAAAGGCTGAACGCGAAGGAAGCCGTTTTCGTCGATATGCCGCACGTAGAACGCAATTTCGTCCATGTGGCAGGCGATCATGACTTTCTTGGGATTCTTGGACTTGCCGCGTTTCAGGCAAATCAAGTTGCCGAGTGCATCCACGCGAACTTCGTCAGCATGTTTACTGATTTGTGAAGCGATGAAATCGCGAACTCGGTCTTCGCGGCCCGGGGCGCCGGGCAATTCAGATAATGTCTTGAGCAATTCCATGGCTTCACCGGGGGCAAAAAAGGGTGCCCATCCTCTTGAATGCCTGGACTCTCGTCAACCCGCGGTCTTCGCAAATTCCTCGCAATCGTCACAAAAGGAGCACACAGACCGCATCCTTATAGTTCAGGATTCAATGAGTACCCGACTCCGCGCACTGTTTCGACTGGATCACCGCCGAGGTCCGAGAACTTCGAACGAAGTCGCCGAATATGAGAATCGATTGTGCGAGCACTGACATGAACCCCCACACCGTATGCCATCTGCATCAGCGAATCGCGAGAACGGACTCGTGTGGGAGAGCGAAGCAACGCTTCGATAATCTGAAACTCGGTCTTGGTCAGATCCACCAATTCTTCGTTCCAATAGGCGCGGTGCCGCGTGATATCCAGCGTCAACGCGCCACGGGCAAGGACCTCTTCGGCCGGAGCCGGTGCCTCGGTGGTCGCGACACGACGCAACACTGCTTTGACACGCGCGACGAGTTCGCGGGGATTGAAAGGTTTGCCGATATAGTCGTCAGCTCCCAATTCCAAGCCGATGATTTTGTCGATGTCCTGACGACGCGACGAAAGGAAAACCACAGGCACATTCGAGGTCTTTCGGACCTCCCTGCAGAGCTCAATCCCGTTTTCGCCAGGCATCAATACATCAAGAATAATAAGGTCAGGACATTCCTGTTCGAGCCTCGCCAGCATCGAGTGACCGGACTCAAAGGTCTCGACCTGATATCCGTCTTCGCTCAAGGTTTTACGCACGATCTCGCGCATGTCATGGTCATCGTCGACCGCCCAAATCTGTCGATACAAAATCCACCTCGTAAAAGTAAATTGACTCTACTTTTCAAAAAAGAGCTTTCCGCATCAAGCAGAGAGTGGGACACCTTTCAAGTATGCTAACGTACCACATACACCTACTCGCGAAAGAGTCGCGTCGATGAAAATTAAATATATTGTTTTTTTGCTATTTCTAGCGCCCTTACAGGCATTTGGACAGTCGTCCGTCGACCTAAAAGCCGACTTTGACAGCTTCGAACATGTGCCTGTTCAATCCCAACACTTCTTCTCTACGAGAACCAACAAGACTCTGGGTCATCTTGGGCTCGCGGGCGGTTTGACGATTGTTGCACAGGATGACCCGGTGGTCATGCGCTTCAGCGACGGCACCGAATGGCGCGTCGTCGACCACCGAATCGGTGGAAGCCTTTATGCCGCTATCGGACTTGGAGACAGCTTCGAATTGGCGTTGTCGGCACCTGTTGTTTTTTCTCAAGACAGCCAGAGCACGCCAGGCGGATTTTCAAATCCGTCATTGGCTTCTGTGGCGTTTGGAGACGTTCGTCTGCATGGTCACGCGACCCTGGTCAAAGTGGGTGGTTTTGGAGTCGGCACCAGCGTCGCACTTTTCCTGCCCACTGGGTCGCAAGAAGCACTTTTATCCGACGGCGAGGTTCGCGTTGAACCGCGGTTGGTCTTGGATTACGAGCTCGCCGACGTGCATCTTGCAGCGAATGCTTCATACCTGACTCGACCAACGCACGAGACCCTGAATTACGTCAGCGGCGATCAAGTACGTTGGTCATTCGCTGCAAACTACGCGTTCTCGGACATGTTCAGCCTCGCCGGAAGCGTGCTGGGCGCGGTCGGCGTCAATGAGCGCTCCTCGGATATCGCCCGCGACACACCCGTGGAGTTTCTGGCCGGACCTCGCATCTTTCTTCCCCTTGGATTGATGGTGCACGCAGCCGCCGGAACGGGAATCACCACCAGCGTGGGTGCCCCGGACTTCCGAGTCATCGCCGGCATCGAATGGGCACCAGAGCGTTTGATGGGCGGTGCCGACCAATCTGATGAAGGACTGAACGGTCAGACTGGAACAGACGGTGAGGGAGGCGTGGGCGCCAACGGTGATGGAGAAATGTTCGAGATCGTCGACTGCACGGTCACTCCACTTCCAGCAAGCTGCCCACAGCCCGACACCGACGACGACGGCATCTTTGACGCCGACGACAAGTGCCCCACCGTTGCGGAAGACCCGGATGGATTCGAAGACGAGGACGGCTGTCCTGACACAGATAACGACGCCGACGGGGTCTTGGACGTCGACGACAAATGCCCACTTGAAGCCGAAGTCATCAACGGCATCGAAGACGAGGACGGTTGTCCCGACGAAGGCGAATCCAAGGTTCGTGTCACGGCAGATCGCATCGATATCCTTGAGCGCGTCTACTTCGAAACCGGAAAGGACGAAATCCAGAAGCAGAGTTTCGATGTCTTGGATCAGGTCGCAAGCGTCATGAAAGCACGACCCAGCATCACGCGCCTGCGCATCGAAGGTCATACCGACGACCGAGGCAAAGACAAGCCCAACCTTGAGTTGTCTCAACGACGCGCAGCTGCAGTCCGCAAGTACCTGATCAAGCGAGGATTGGAGTCGACGCGCTTGGTTTCTCGTGGTTACGGCGAATCTCACCCCATCGGCGATAACGGCACTGCGGCTGGACGAGACATCAATCGCCGAGTCGAGTTCCACATCATCAGCGCTGAGGAAAAATGAGCGTCAAACGCCCCATGTGGATGAAGCTGGCCGCGGTTTCGATCGCACTGGCCGCTTTGCCAGCTGCTGCGGTCGGGATTGGGTTGATCAACATCAACGCCGACACGCTGCGCACCGACAGCCGCGACTTTCGACTCGTGGTCGCCGAAGACGTCGCGAGCTCGTTTGAAGGCGAACTTCAGCAGGCACAGCGCACCGTTGCCGCAACCTCGCATATTCTTGGTAACCCCGAACTTGTCGGGGAAGGCCGCGTTGCATTGCTGCAGACACTGATTGGCCTGGACCCCAGCGTCGACCATATCGACATCTTCGATAAGGACGGCCTGCTCATCGATCGCATCGCCGAAGAAGGCATGAACCTTGCGCCACCGGCCCAGTCGATCAAACCCGGCGACGAAGACTCGGTGACCTTTGCGGCCAACGAGGCACGGCTGTCGATCACGGTGCCGATCCGACCCGATTCCCCGACTGGATATGTCGTTTCGCACGTCCCGCTGACCCGCGTCCAAAAACGTGCGGCCAACATCGCGGCAGAGCGCATGCCGAAAGACTCCCACGTCTATATCGTAAATGGCGCAAACCAGATCCTGGTCCACGACGACATCACCAAGACTGGCAGCACCTTTACGCCCAATGAAGTCATCGCTGACATCACTCAATTGGTGCAAAAACACGTCGCGGCATCGGGCGAGAGCCAGGCCGGAACGATGTTGACGTCGGTCAAACCCCTTGAGCTGATCAATGCGGCCGTGGTCGTCGATGTTCCGCTCGAATTCGCCTACGCGTCACTCGCGGACATGCGCCGTTTGGTCATCACCGTGACGTTGATCGCGATCCTTCTCGCGGCGATGGCGGCGTTCATATCGGCACGCTTGCTGACTCGACCTCTTGAGCGTTTGTCTGAATTCGTCCGCAAGCTTGCTGCCCGCGATTTCAAAGCACGCACCGAAGTATCGACCAAAGACGAGGTCGGCGTTTTGGCGGGCGCACTCAACGATGCGGCCCAGAATCTAGACGAGAGCGAGGCTCAAATCCGAAAAGAAATCGAAATCAGAACCGACCTTTCGCGCTACCTCTCCAGAGACCTCGTCGAAAACGTCGTGGCCCGCGAACAGGACATGAACCTGGGCGGGAAACACAGCGAAATCACCGTGATGTTTGCCGACGTTGTTCGGTTTACGCCTTTATGTGAACGCCTTGAGCCCGAGATCATTGTCTCGATCCTGAACGAGCTCTTCACGATGATGACCGAAATCGTGTTCAAGCACGGCGGAACGGTCGACAAATTCATCGGTGACTGTGTGATGGCCTTCTGGGGCGCGCCTCGTGAAGACAAACACCAGGCCGCGCACGCGCTCGCCGCAGCCGAAGAGATCCTGAGCTGGCTCGAAATCGGCAACGCCCGCTGGATGAAAAACCACAACGTTAAGATCGAGCTCGCCATCGGCATCAACTCCGGGACCGCCATCGTTGGCAATATCGGCTCAACCACCCGCATGGAATACACAGCGGTTGGCAATTGCGTAAACATCGCCGCACGACTCGAAGCGCTGGCGCGCCCCCTCCAAATTCTGACGACTCAATCCACCTGTTCGCAGGTCTCAGGTTACGAGTTCATGCGCATGGGTGAGGAACCGATTGGAGCAAATCAGGGACTCGTTGAAGTGTTCGAGGTGATTCTATGAGTGCCATCAAACCAGGCGACGTGATCGCCGGAAAATACACCGTCACAAAGATGCTCGGCCAAGGAGGCATGGGTTCGGTCTGGGGCGCCACCCATCTGGAACTGAACAAACCCGTGGCGATCAAAGTCCTCTTGCCCGCGTATTCGCAAGACGAAGCCTCCCGCGTACGGTTTGAGCGCGAAGCCAAAGTCGCGGCCAAAATCCGACATGAAAACGTCGTGGCCGTCACCGATTTTGGCAATCATGAGGGAAACCTCTTCATTGTGATGGATGTTCTTCACGGCGGATCGCTTTACGACACGCGCAAGAAGGGCGCGGGCATGCCATGGTTGCGCGTCCTTGGAATCGGCCGTCAAATCGCAGACGCGCTGGCCACCGCCCATGCGATGGGCCTGGTACATCGCGACCTGAAGCCAGACAACATCATGCTCGAGCGCCGCTCGGATGGTGGCGACCGCCCAATCATCGTCGACTTCAGCCTCGCATTCGTGCGTGACGACGAATCCCTTGGCCGCCTGACGCGCGACGGAATCGTGTCCGGCTCCCCCCAATATATCGCGCCCGAACAGGCCATGGGCTCACCCGATATTGGCCCGCCAGCCGACATCTACTCTTTTGGCTGCGTGCTCTACGAATTGATCACTGGAAATTCGGTTTTCCGAGGAAAATCAACGGTTCAACTTCTGAACCTGCACATGTTTGTGCCCCCACCCAGCGCCCGCGTTTCGTTCCCCGAGCTGGACGTTCCGCCCGCATTGGATGCGCTGATTTCCACGATGCTTTCCAAAGACCCCGAGGAGCGCCCAGACGCGCTCGAAGTCCGGGCCTGGATCGACAGGCTTTTGGAAAACCCCAACTCTATTGAACGTGGCCGTCCCGAGATCCTGCGTGGCGAGCGTTCCGGACGCGGGCTCACCTTGCGCACGATCGAGGGCAAACACGCAGATCCCCTAGGTGGAACCTCATGGATCGCGATCGTCGGCAGAGTCAACGATCTCGTTCTCACCTCGCTTCGGGCGTCCGGTTTCAACCTGACCAACGACATCTCAAGAGCACATGTTGTGCTGATGCCTCAGGCAGACC